>JBKBOF010000174.1:0-6119 GCA_046294955.1 Paracoccaceae bacterium | reverse complement strand
GCAAACTGTTCATTCTGCATGAAAACGTTGTTCCATATTTCGATGAACCGGTCGCCGTCTTCGTCAGCACTGCCCGGAGGGCCGCCCCAGATGTGGTCGCCGTGATCATAGAAAATCTCGGTGCAGGGGCCGCAGGGGCCGGTTGGTCCCATGCGCCAAAAGTTGTCATCGGTCGGAATCCGGATGACTTTGCTGTCGCCAAAGCCCGCGACTTTTTTCCAGATCTCTGCCGCCTCATCATCGGTATGATAGACCGTGACAAGCAGCTTGTTCTTGTCCAGCCCGAAATCGCGTGTCAGCAATTCCCATGCAAAGGCGATTGCCTCGGCCTTGAAATAATCGCCAAAGCTGAAATTCCCCAGCATCTCGAAAAACGTATGGTGGCGTGCTGTATAGCCCACATTGTCCAGATCGTTGTGCTTGCCGCCCGCCCGCACGCATTTTTGCGCGGTTGTGGCGCGGGTGTAATCGCGCGTCTCAACCCCGGTAAAAAGGTTCTTGAACTGCACCATGCCGGAATTGGCGAACATCAATGTCGGATCGTTGCGCGGCACCAAAGGCGACGAGTCCACGACCTTGTGGCCGTTGCGGGCAAAGAAATCGAGAAAGGTCGAGCGGATATCGTTCAGCGACGCCATGGTATCAAAGCCCTTCGGCTGAGGGGTTCATCGGGTTGTCCCCATGTAGCCTTGCGCGCGAGGCCTGTCCACCGGGGCTGTGATGCGACATGAAAAAGGCCGGGGAAATCCCCGGCCTGATCGGTCCCTGCGTGTCCGGTCAGGTGTCCATCACATCATCTGCTGCTTCGCTTTCGGCCATGTGGAAGTCCAAGCCGTTGGCCGCCCGGATCTTATCCTCGATCTCGGTCGCGATGCTGGGGTTCGACTTCAGGAACAGCTTTGCGTTTTCGCGCCCCTGCCCGATCCGTTCATCGCCATAGGAATACCACGACCCAGATTTTTCCACGACCCCGGCCTTCACGCCAATATCGACCAGTTCGCCGGTTTTCGAAATGCCTTCGCCATACATGATGTCGAATTCCACCTGTTTGAAGGGGGGTGCCACCTTGTTCTTCACCACCTTGACGCGGGTGGAGTTGCCCACAACATCGTCCTTTTCCTTGATCGACCCGATGCGGCGTATATCCAGCCGGACCGAGGCGTAGAATTTCAGCGCGTTCCCCCCGGTGGTGGTTTCCGGGCTGCCGAACATCACACCGATCTTCATGCGGATCTGGTTGATGAAGATCACCATGCAGTTGCTGCGCCCGATGCTGGCAGTGAGCTTGCGCATGGCCTGAGACATCAGACGGGCCTGCGCGCCCATTTGCATGTCGCCCATATCGCCTTCGATTTCTGATTTTGGTGTCAAGGCCGCAACCGAGTCGACGACCACAAGGCTGACGGCGCCCGAGCGGACCAGCGTGTCAACAATCTCTAACGCCTGTTCGCCGGTGTCGGGCTGGCTTATCAACAACTCATCCAGATTGACGCCCAATTTCTTGGCGTATTGTGGGTCGAGCGCGTGTTCGGCATCGACAAAGGCGCAAATGCCGCCTTTTTTCTGCTCTTCCGCCACCACATGCAGCGTCAGCGTGGTCTTGCCCGATGATTCCGGCCCGTAAATCTCGATGATCCGGCCTTTGGGCAAACCACCAATTCCCAAAGCAATGTCCAGGCCAAGAGACCCGGTCGATGTGGCCTCGATATCCATCGCCGGGCTGTTTGCGCCCAGCTTCATGATAGATCCCTTGCCAAACTGCCGTTCGATCTGTGCCAGAGCGCTTTCCAGCGCCTTTGCCTTGTCCATATCGCGCTTCCCGTTCAAATCGAGGAGGTTCGCTACCGCCATCGTCCCGCTCCTTATTTCACAGCCGCGGCACCGCGGCAATCATTGCCGTGTTCCCCAAGTGTTCTCAGTCTTATGAGATCAAATGCAGAACATTTCAATCGAATTTTCGTAATTCCAGCTTTTTCACATATTGGTTAAGCGATAGTTTACACGCGAATGGATAATCCGCGCCCGGCAAGGGTGCAAGCATGGGTCGGGCTGGCATGTTGGTGTTCTGGGAACAACGGTTGGCGATCCTTGCCACACCAAAAACCGGCTCGACCGCGATCGAGGCTGCTCTCGAATCACTGGCTGCGCTGTCGATCCAACGACCGCCCGTTTTGAAACACACCAATGTCGCACGCTTTCACCGCTTTGTCGGGCCATATTTAGAGGCAGCCGCAGGCGGACCGTTCACGGTGGTCGCCTTGATGCGCGAGCCGCGCGACTGGCTGGGAAGCTGGTTTCGCTATCGCAGCCGGGATGATATCCTGGATGGGGCAAAAAGCACCCAAGGCATGTCTTTCGATACTTTCGTCAAGGCATGGTGCGCGCTGCCACGGCCCACGTTTGCAGATGTCGGTTCACAAGCGCAGTTTTTGAAAGGTGCGGACAGGCAGAAGCCCGATAAAATATTCCGCTACGAGAATATCGGTCAGTTTGTTGACTTTCTGGAGGACCGACTGGATTTCCAGATTTTCCTGCCACAGTTGAACGTGTCGCCCAAGGCACCGCTGAATCTGTCCACAGGCACGCTAAACCGGCTGAAGACGGTCGCGGCAGAAGATTTCGAATTGTATGACAGTCTCGACTGACCGAGTGGCGGTCAGTGCAACTGCCCTTGCACCGTGATCGCCAGATCATTGAGGGAAAAAGGCTTGGCCAAGAAGACGGAATTTGGCACCCTGCCCTGCTCTTCGGACAGGCAATCTTCTGCATAGCCAGACATGAACACCACCCGCACATCGGGCCGTGCCTCGCGCGCCTGTTTCACCCAACTTGGGCCATCCATACCGGGCATCACGACATCGGTCACAAACACATCGATTTCAAGACTTGGGTCCTCCAGCAGCCGAAGGGCCTCTTCGGCACTGTCCGCCTCGAGCACGGTATAGCCCCGCAGACGCAAGGCGCGGCTGGCAAACGCACGCACCGGGGCTTCGTCCTCGACCAGCAGGACCACGCCTTCCCCCTGTTTCAGCAAGATCTTGCGGGGCGGGGACGCTTTCGGGGCGTCAACCTCATCGGTGCTGGGCTGATGGACCGGGAAATAGAGATGAAACACAGTGCCTTCGCCGGGGGTCGAGTCGACAAAGATGAAACCGCCGGACTGTTTGACAATGCCGTACACCGTGGAAAGTCCAAGCCCCGTACCCTCACCGGGGCGTTTCGTGGTAAAGAAGGGTTCAAAGATCTTGTCCAGCCGTTCCGGCGGGATGCCGGTTCCGGTGTCCGCCACACGGATCGTGACATAGTCGCCGGCCGGAACAACCGCACGGTCACGCCGCATGTCCGCCCGCAGGGTCAACGCTTCGGTCTCCACCCGGATCGTTCCACCTTCGGCCATGGCGTCGCGGGCGTTCACGACCAAATTCATCAATACCTGTTCCAACTGCCGTTTGTCTGCACGGATCATGCCCAAGTCAGTGGCATGCGACAGGCGCAAACGCACCTTTTCCCCGACCAGCCGATTCAGCAGATGCGCCATATCCGATAGCACGTCCTGCAGGTCGATCCGTTCCGGCTTCAGCGTTTGCTTGCGCGAAAACGCCAGAAGTTGCCCCACAAGCGCGGCGGCCCGATTGGCGTTCTGATTGATCTGAACAAGATCGGCGTAGTCCTTGTCTTCCTTCGCGTGGCGCAACAGCAAAAGATCGCAATGGCCGGTGATCGCCGTCAGCAGATTGTTGAAGTCATGCGCAATTCCGCCTGCAAGCTGACCGATGGCCTGCATCTTCTGGCTTTGCACGAACTGCGCCTCCAGCCGTTTCATGGCCGTGGCATCCTGGACCACCGCCAGAACACCGGGGCGTCCCATATCCACGAAACGCCGCAGGGTGACTTGATGGAACGCATCCGGTTGGCCGGTCCGGGCGCGCAGAACCTCGGACCCGCTGGCGTGACGTTCGGTCACCACGTCGGCCAACCAGTCCAGCACCGAACGGCCCAAGCCTTCATAAAGATCGTGGAACATCGGACGGACCTCTGGCGACAGAGCCAGAACCTCGCGCGCATCCCGGTTTGCCGCCTGCAATTGCCCATCGGCCGAAAACCGCAACAAAGCCACAGGAACATTTTCGAAATCTTCCATGATCTGTTCTGCATCGGCGCGTTGCGCCACCGGCATCAGGTAGATTTCACGGCGTTCCCCGGCACCGGCGATTTCGGCAAGGATGGCGCGGACGGGACCATCGATGCCGGCAACCTCCAACTCCTCCCCCGTGCGCGGATTGGGCGTGGTGAACACCCGATCAAGTCGTTTTGGCCTGCCGCCCAGCAACCGGCGCATGGCTTCATTGGTGAACAGTACGACGCCTGCCTTGTTGGCGATCAGCATCGGCAGGCTAAGCCCTTCTGCCCCACGCCCCGAAACGGCGCGATCCACAAACTCTTCAAGCCGCCACAAAAACCGCGCCTCGGACACGCGGTGCACCGACAATCGCGAATGGCCGCGGCGTGTGACCACATCTTCACGCGCGGCACCGGCCTGAGCCGCGCGGGCCTGCAAGCGATAAAGAACAGAGGCAGGGCTTGCGAAATGATCTTGCAACGCCGACATCAACGTGTCCGACACAAGGCCGAACCGTGCCTGTGCAGAGGCATTTCGATACAGGATCTGACCGTGAACATCGGTTGTGAAACACGGCGTCGCATCCTGCCCCACAAGCTGCGCCACCGACCGTTCAGCGTTGCGGTCCAAGCGGTCGGCAAGGCGGGTGATGACCCACAAAAGCAGGATCAGTGAAATCAGCGTAAGCCCGACCACAGAGGCCGCCAGACGCAAGGCAGGATCCGGCGCGAGCATGGCGCCAACAAGTGCCGCCATCGCCGCCGCCAGCAAAAGGCGCGCACGGGCAGACAAACTGCGTGCCAAAGTGACGATCTCGGCCGTTCCCTGCATTCCCGCCAACACGCCGCGTCCCCAACTGGAATCTATCCCTACGCAGCACACCACACCAATCGTTAATGTGCCCTTAACTGCCTTCCGTGACGCGGAAAATACTCGCTACGGTTGTGTAAATCAGACGTTTTCGTGCGTCAATAGGGCCAGAAAGAATCCGTCTCCTCCGGTCAGGGGGGTAAACCGCAGGGTTTTTTGTATGGTCCAGCCCGGACTACGCGCCAGAAACCCCGCGACACGACCGGTGTTTTCACTGTGCAAAAGCGAACATGTGGCATAGGCCAGCACGCCACCTTGCGCCACTATCGGGGCCAGACGGTCCAGAATTGCGTCCTGTATGGCACCGATCTGGGTCAGCCTGTCAGGCGTCAGCGACCATTTTCCCTGGGGATCACGCCGCCAACTGCCGGACCCGGAACAGGGAACATCTGCCAGAATCAGATCGAAGGGTGCTTTGGTTTCGGGCACTGAAACCATATTCACCTTTGCTCCGGCACGGCCGGCCCGTGCGGACAGATCGCGCATCCGGGCCGGGTTAGCGTCATGGGCAAAAAGGGTCTGTTTGGCGCGGGCGGCCATGGCGAGGGTCTTTCCCCCGCCCCCGGCACAATGATCGAGCACGGTCATGCCGTCACGCAAGGGCAAAGCCGCCACCACCGCCTGGGACGAGGCGTCCTGCAATTCGACAAGACCCGCAAGGTAGGCTTGACTGGTCTGAATCTTTCGCGCGCCCTCGGTCACTTCCAGCGCCGTGTCGGCCAACGGGTGAGGCTGGGTGTGGATGCCATCCTTCATCAAGGCTATCACGGCCGCGGAAACGGTCGAACGCGCCACGTTCACCCGCAAAAAGACCGGTGCCCGGCGTTGCATCGCCTGCGCTATGGCGGGCAGGTCATGACCCAGAGAGTGCGTCAATTCCGGGATAAGCCAGTCTGGCAGATCCAATGCCTCGGCCCCGTCCGGCAACCTACCCCGGTCGGCTGGGGAAACCGGTGGCGGCGCATGACCGTCGCCAGTGAACAGCGTCGCAGGATCAGTGCCCGCTGCCCGCAAGGCGCCCAGCATCAGCCCGCGCCCGTGATCTCCGCCGCCGAGTGCAGCGTAGGACCGCCGACAGCGCAGCGCGTCATAGACCAGATCGCGCACCGCCGCCCGATCCCCGGACCCG
>JBKBOF010000173.1:0-6131 GCA_046294955.1 Paracoccaceae bacterium | reverse complement strand
TATCGGGGCCGGGCACCGTATACGCGGGCGCTTGAACGGAACGGAGTTTTTACGATGCAAGGCAGCGCCAACCTGAACCTGATGATCAAGGCCGCCCGCCGCGCAGGCCGCAGCTTGGTGAAAGACTTCCGCGAGGTGGAAAACCTGCAGGTCTCCACCAAGGGCCCGGGCGATTTTGTGTCCAAGGCCGACCGCGAGGCCGAACGGATGATCAAGGAAGATTTGCTCGGTGGCCGCCCAACCTATGGCTGGCTGGGCGAGGAAACCGGCACCACGGCCGGTGCCGACCCGACCCGTCGCTGGATTGTTGACCCCTTGGATGGCACCACAAACTTTCTGCATGGCATGCCGCACTGGGCCGTGTCGATCGCGCTGGAACACAAGGGCGAAATCGTATCGTCGGTGGTTTACGATGCCGCCAAGGATGAAATGTTCTGGGCCGAAAAAGGCTCGGGGGCGTGGTTGAACGATAGCCGGCGCATCCGTGTTTCGGGTCGCCGCCAGATGCACGAGGCGGTCTTTGCAACCGGTGTGCCCTTCGGGGCCAAAAAGACCCTTCCCGCAATGTTGCAGGATCTGGCCCGCCTGATGCCCGCTTGTGCCGGAGTGCGTCGCTGGGGGGCGGCAGCGCTTGATCTCGCATATGTCGCGGCAGGGCGTTTCGACGGCTACTGGGAACGTGAACTGTCGCAGTGGGACGTCGCCGGAGGTATCCTGCTGGTGAAAGAGGCCGGTGGTATGGTGACAGGCATCCGTGACGGGCAGGATCCATTGGAAGACGGCAGCCTGATTGCCGGCAACGAAGCGTTGTTCGAACCGTTCCGCAAGATCATCCGCAACGACGCCTGAGGACGTTCATCTTGGTCGGCGCGGCACCTGCGGTACGCGCGACCGGCTCAGGCTGTACTTTGCCTCGGGGTGTGGTGGGGCGCCGTGTGTGCGGTTCCAGAACCCCGGCCCGCCGCGCCGCAGCCAGAGAGGGATCGTCAGGCCGACTCCGGCGATAAAGCCCCCGGCATGGGCCCAATAGGCAACGCCGCCGCCATCGATCGGTGTCACAGCGCCGTTGAACAGTTGCAAACCGAACCACACACCCAACACGATCCATGCCGGAATCGGGAACACCCGGAAAAAGATCACAATGATGATCAAAACATCAACTCGCGCCTTGGGGAACAACAGAAGGTACCCCCCCATCACTCCGGCAATCGCACCGGACGCACCGACCATGGGAATTTCCGAATTCGGGTCGGCGACATACTGCAATCCCACCGCTGCCAGACCTGCCGCAAGATAGAACAGGGAAAAGCCGACGTGCCCCATTTCGTCTTCCATGTTGTCGCCAAACACAAACAGGAACAGCATGTTGCCCAACAAATGCATCCATCCGCCGTGCAAGAACATATGCGTCACGATGCCGTGCAGGCTTACCCCTTCGGTGACAAAGCGTGGCACAAACCCCCAGTCGTAGAAGAAATAATCCAGCTGTCTGGGGTCCAGCGCCAGATAATAGGACAGGAACACCACGACATTCGTAGCGATCAGCAGGTAGGTGACGACTGGCGTCCGTCCCGATGGGTTATGATCACGAATAGGAAACATGCCATGCCAACATTCAATGCGTGCCCGTTGCCGTCAATCCTTGAAAACACTGTAGCCCGTATCTTCGCCAAAGACCGGGCAAAGCCGCATGACCGGAGGCGGTTGGCCGCAGGCCAGAGCCGACATAAAAGCTTGCGGCGCAGCCGCTCCGCTTGCGACCCGGTCAGCCCGCAGCGGCCGCAAGCAACTGCGCGTTGCCACCCGATGCTGTTGTGTCGATGCAGGCATGACGTTCCAGCGTGGCGTGGGCGGCATCGGGCATGTCGGTGATCAGGGGCAGGATCGGCCCCCTGCGCACCGCCAACGACTGCGCATAGGCTCGCGCCGTTGCCGAATCCCCCCACCAGACTGCCCCGGCGATATCCGGTGTCTCGATCAGTGCATCGGCGGCAAGTGCCGGGGCTTCAACTGCAAGCCCGCCCAAAGCGCGAATGGCCTCGGCCTGTGCCAATGCACCTGCTGCCGTAGGACCAAGACACAAGATCGGTGCCCGCGCCACGCGGGTCAGCCGGTTCGACTCGCCTGTTGGTCCGGGAAGGTCCGTGGTCTGCGCCGCCGGAACGGCCTTGGGTTCGGCAAGGGCCTGACGCAGCGCCGTCGCAGTCGTCACCGTGTCATCCGTCGCAAGCGCAGGGGCCGCAGCACGGGTGAACCTGTGTAGGTAGTGTGGACCGCCCGCCTTTGGCCCGGTCCCTGACAGGCCCTCGCCGCCAAACGGCTGGCTGCCCACCACAGCCCCGATCTGGTTGCGGTTGACATAGATGTTGCCCACCCGGCATGTCGCCACCACCTTCTGCACCCGGTCGTCGATCCGGGTATGCAGGCCAAAGGTCAGGCCATAACCCGTGCCATTCACATCCGCGATCACCTTGTCCAGATCCGCGGCCCGATAGGTTGCCAGATGCAGCACGGGCCCGAAAATCTCGCGCTGCATCGCCGCGATCCCAGGCACGCGGATCACTGTCGGACCCACAAAGGTGCCTTGGTTCGGGGCGGGCATCTCTTTCAGCACGCGCCCCTCTGCCCGCGCATGTGCCACATGGGCACCGATCGTGTCTTGCGCTTCCGTGTCAATCACCGGGCCCACATCGGTTGCCAGATCCCACGGGTCGCCCAGCGTAAGATCGTCCATGGCCCCGAACAGCATCTCCAGCACTGTGTCGGCTATATCCTCCTGGACATAGAGACAGCGCAGCGCCGAGCACCGCTGACCAGCCGACTGGAAGCTGGAGGCAAGAATATCGCGCACGGCCTGTTCTGGCAGCGCCGTGGAATCCACGACCATGGCATTCAATCCGCCGGTTTCCGCAATCAACGGCGCACCGGGATGCAGGTGCTCGGCCATACTGGTCCGGATCTTCAGGGCCGTGTCGGTGCCGCCGGTAAACGCCACCCCGGCCACCCGTGCGTCGCGCGTGAGCATGGCGCCCACCGCACCGTCGCCCGGCAAAAGTTGCAGCGCGGTCAGGGGCACACCTGCCTTGTGCAAAAGCCCTACGGCAAAAGCTGCGATCAGCGGGGTCTGCTCGGCCGGTTTGGCCAGCACCGCATTGCCCGCCGCCAGCGCCGCCGCAATCTGCCCAGTGAAAATCGCAAGCGGAAAGTTCCACGGACTGATGCAAGCAAAGATCCCCCGGCCCGGATGCTGCAACGCCTCGGCTCCGTCGGCATAGTAGCGCAGGAAATCCACGGCTTCGCGCAGTTCTGCCACTGCGTCGGCTTGCGTCTTTCCCGCCTCGCGCGCCAGCAGGGCAAAGATTGGTCCGAAGTCCGCTTCATAGAGATCCGCCGCCCGCCGGAGAATTTCTGCCCGTTCCGGGGGGGCAGCCTGCCATGGCTCGGCCAGACGCAGTGCGCTGTCCACATCTGCCTGCGCGGCCTCGACCACAAAGCCCACCCGTGCCCCTGTCGCAGGGTTCAAACCCTCGCGGCGCAGTCCGCCTGCTACACGACCGGCAAGCATTGGTCCGGCCTCGAACAGCGTGTCGCTGAACGGCGCGCGCGCGGCTTCGATCGCCGCCAGATCCGGGGTCGCGGTCAGGTCGAACCCGCGTGAGTTCTTCCTTTGACCGAACAGCGTGGGGCCGGTCAGCAGCGCCTTGTTCGGCAAGCTCAGCCCTTCCACCATCGTCAACGGGCAGGCTGCAACGCGCATGGGTGGCACGTCTTCATCCACGATCTGGTTGACAAAACTGGAATTCGCGCCGTTTTCAAGCAACCGCCGGACGAGGTAAGCCAGCAAATCGCGATGCGCCCCCACAGGGGCATAAATCCGGCAGCGGGTTCCCCTGTCGGTCAGCACGATATCATGCAAACGCTCGCCCATGCCATGCAGGCGCTGGAATTCATAGGCCATCGCATCAATGCCCATCTCGGTGGCCATGTGCAGCACCGCCGCGACTGTATGTGCGTTGTGGGTTGCGAATTGCGGGTAAATTCGCTCGGTCATGCCCAGCAGTTTGCGCGCGTTTGTGATGTAGGATACGTCCGTGGCTTCTTTGCGGGTGAACACCGGAAATGAGTCCAACCCAAGCACCTGCCCCCGCTTGACCTCGGCGTCCCAATAGGCACCCTTGACCAGCCGGACCATCAGCTTTCGGTCCAGCCGCGTGGCCGTATCGTGCAGCCAGTCGATCACAGCCCCTGCGCGCCGACCGTAGGCCTGCACCACCATACCAAACCCGTCCCAACCGGCCAGAGAGGCATCTGCCAGCACCGCCTCGATCACCTCCAGCGACAGTTCCAGCCGGTCGGCTTCCTCGGCGTCGATGTTGAAGCCAAGCCCCGCCGCCCGCGCAAGCCCCGCAAGCGCGCGCACCCGCGGCACCAGTTCAGCCATCACACGGGCACGCTTGGCCACCTCATAGCGCGGATGCAGCGCCGAGAGCTTGACCGAAATGCCGGGATTGGCGCGGATGTCATTGCCCTTCGCGGCTCCGGCAATCGCAGCGATGGCTTTTGAATACGCCAGATGATAGCGCCGTGCATCGGCTTCGGTACGCGCCGCCTCGCCCAGCATGTCGTAGCTGTAGGTATATCCCTTGCTCTCCAACTCGCGTGCCCGCTCCATGGCGTCGGTGATCGTCTCGCCCAACACGAAATTGCGACCCATTTCCTTCATCGCACGGGCGACGGCCCCCCGGATCACCGGTTCACCCAATCGCTTCACTGCAGCGCGCAGATGTCCAACAACGCCCGGTTCCCGGTCGTCCAACACCTTGCCAGTCAACATCAGGGCCCAGGTTGACGCGTTCACAAGACTTGACGCTGACCGCCCCAGATGGCGGCCCCAATCGGAGGGCGCAATCTTGTCTTCGATCAAGGCATCCATGGTCTCGGCGTCCGGCACCCGCAACAGAGCCTCGGCAAGACACATCAGCGCGATGCCTTCGTCGGTCGACAAACCGTATTCGGCAAGAAATACCTCCATCAACCCCGGCTTGGCGCTTTGGCGGATCCGCGTCACCAGATCGGCGCCATCTGCCGAAATCATGGCGCGGGCGTCTGCAGAAAGATCTGCGTCAATGATCAGGGATTGCACCAGCGCCGCTTCTTCGCGCAGCGCCTCGTTCTGAATGATCGACCATGGGCTGGTTTGGGAATCGCGGGGCATCGGTGTTCTCCTGTTTGTTCTATGATACCGCGCTATTCAAAGGCTGTTCACCTGATTATAGGTGTGGGCCAAGTCTTTCTGCCTTCAAATCAGAGAAAAATGCATGTCAAACGCTCAACCCGATCTGGATCGTTTCGACCAAGCCATTCTGCGCATTCTATCGGGGGACGGCAGGATCAGCGCAGTGGAGCTTGCCCGCCGCATCGGGCTGTCGAAAAGTCCGACACAGGCCAGGATGAAACGCCTTGAGGATTTGGGCGTCATCACCGGCTACCGCGCCGGTCTGGACCCGATCAAGATGGGCCTCGCCCATGTGGCGTTTGTAGAAGTGAAGCTGTCCGATACACGAGAGGCCGCCTTGCAAGCCTTCAACAAGGCGGTGATGACCGTGCCCGAGGTCGAACAGTGCCACATGATCGCAAGCCGATTTGACTATCTGCTCAAGGTGCGCACAGCTGATATACAGGATTATCGCCGCGTCTTGGCCGAACGGATCAGCGCGCTGCCACATGTCACCAGCACATCGACCTATGTGGCGATGGAGTCGGTGAAAGAGGGCCCGATCTGACTGCTTAGCGCCCCAACCCTTGAGGTAAGCCCCGTCAGGCCTAGAGTGGACCTTGTTCATTTTCGGTGTGGTGAATGGGCAGTCAGGGCGGATCGCAAGGTCTGCGTGCGATCTGGCGACGTCATGGCCCGTCACCGACGCTGGCCAGGTCGGCGGCTGACAGGCGCAGTTCAGGATGGATACGTTGGACTGCGTCATCAACATAGCCACGTCGCCGCGATGGCGCCCAGCGGAATGATGTCGGCCATGTGCCCCTATGCCCCTGTGCCAGGTGTCCGGTCGGACATTATTGGAAGTTTTTGGTGCCCGCGGCCGGACTTGAACCGGCATGGCCGTTAGGCCTAGGGA
>JBKBOF010000172.1:0-6268 GCA_046294955.1 Paracoccaceae bacterium | reverse complement strand
CCCCGACGTTTCTCCCTTGACCCAGAACGCTGATCGCGACCGCGACCAATACGTCACACGGCCCGTCGCAAAGGTCTTCTCGACCGAAGCCCTGTTCATCCAGGCCATCATCAGCACATCGCCCGATGCGTCGTCCTGCGCGATGCAGGGGATCAGCCCATTGGCATCATACTTTAGGCTTGCGGGATCAAAAGCCATCGCGGTCCTCCTTGGCGGGCATGGAATATGGGTCTATCTATGAGCGGGAAGAAGGAAAAGCGCCATGAGTGACAGCGACCTGATCAAGCTTTATTCCGGCCAAATTCTGGAACTGGCCGCCGATATTCCGCACCTCGGACGTCTGAGCGCACCACAAGCCACGGTGCGCAAACGCTCGCCCTTGTGCGGCTCAATGGTGACGGTGGATCTGGTAATGGATCAGGGCCGTGTTGTGGGCTTTGGCCAGGATGTGAAAGCCTGCGCTTTGGGTCAGGCGGCAGCTTCTGTTCTGGGCCATGTCGTGATCGGGCGCACAGCGGCGGAACTGGCGCAAGGCCGCGACGCGTTGCGCGCGATGTTGAAAGACGGTGCCCCCGTGCCACCCGCCCCGTTCGACGGTTTTGCCGTGCTGACACCGGCGCGGGACTACAAGAACCGCCATGCGTCGATCCTTCTGGCGATCGAGGCCGCCGCCGAGGCTGCGGCCACTGCCGACACCAGCCTGACCCCTGCCCCGTAAAAAAACCGCCGCGCGTCTGTGCGACGGCGGCGGCAAGTGGCGTGTCTGTTGCGCGCAAAGTGGCATCACTTGGGGACAGATGCGGGGCGCGCGTCTTGGCAGACCGCAGGCAGAAACGTCAAAACGCGGAAAAGGCGAGATATCCATACAAAGTGGCAAACAGGGCGATAACACCGACCAGATCTTCGATCAGCGTAGCGCGTGAGCGGGTGACGATATCCTTGACTTGGGCAACCATGGCATCCTCCTGATCCTGTGTTGCCTGATTGTTCTCATAGAGCGCGCGCCCTGTAAAGAACTTTTTAAGAACATTTGAGAACATATTAAGATTTCTGGTCTAGCCGACCGAAATCAGGCGGATGGCACGGTCCTGATCCAACAGCCACAACACCACACGTGCCGCCTGCCCCCGAGGACTGACCAGACCGGGGTCCATGGCCAGAAGAGCGCGCGCATCCGTTTGCGCGACTGTCATCAATGCTGCCTGCCGTTCCAGATCGGCCACGCGGAATTTCGGCAGGCCCGACTGCGCGGTGCCAATCAGATCGCCCGCCCCGCGCATCGCCAGATCTTCCTCGGCGATACGAAACCCGTCTTCGGTGTCGCGGATGGTTTTCAGCCGGCGTTCCCCGGCCTCGCTCAGCGGGGCCTGATACAAGAGAAGACAGGTCGATTCTGCCACACCCCGCCCGACCCTGCCACGCAACTGATGCAACTGCGCAAGGCCAAAGATCTCGGCCCGCTCGATCACCATGATCGACGCGTTGGGGACGTTGACGCCCACCTCGATCACCGTGGTCGCGACCAGAACCCGCGTCTCACCGCTTTGGAACCGCGCCATCGCCGCATCCTTTTCGGCCGGCGGCAGTTGGCCATGCACCACGCCCACGACATCACCCAAGGCGGCACGCAGATGGGCAAAACGGGCTTCGGCACTGGCGTAATCCAGCACCTCGGAGTCCTCAACCAAGGGGCACACCCAATAGCACTGCCGGCCTTCGGCCACGGCTCGGCCCAGATGTGCCACCACCTCATCCATCCGCGACGACGCGATCATCACCGTCTTGATCGGTTTGCGCCCTGCGGGTTTTTCGTCCAGCACCGACACGTCCATATCACCATAGCTGGCCAGCGCAAGGCTGCGCGGGATGGGCGTCGCGGTCATCACCAGCACATCGACCGCGTGGCCCTTGGCGCCCAGTTCCATCCGTTGCGACACGCCAAAGCGGTGCTGTTCATCAACCACTGCCAGCCGCAGATCGTGAAACGCCACATCCTTCTGAAACACCGCATGAGTGCCCACCAGCATGTGGATCCGCCCCTCGGCCAGATCCCGCAGCTTGGCCGCACGCTCCGCGCCCTTGTCGCGTCCGGTCAGCAACACCAGACGCACACCCGCCGCCTGTGCAAGGGGGGCAAGCCCTTCGTGGTGCTGTCGCGCCAGAATCTCGGTCGGGGCCATCATCACGCCCTGCCCGCCTGCCTCGACCGCCACTAACAAGGCCATGAACGCGACCAGCGTCTTGCCCGACCCCACATCCCCTTGCAACAATCGGTTCATCCGCAAGGGCGAGGCCATGTCGGCCGCGATTTCGGCAATGGCACGGGTTTGCGCGCCAGTCGCAGCATAGGGCAGCCCCGCCATCACCTTTTGCTGCAACCCGCCGGTGCCTTTGGTCTGCACACCCTTGGCCCGACGAAACGACGCCCGCGCTAGCGACAGGGTCAGTTGATGTGCAAACAACTCGTCATAGGCCAGACGCGCCCGCGCAGGATCGGTCGGGGCAAGGCTTGCGGCATCGGTGGGGTGATGCACGGCCTGCACCGCCAGGTGCCAGTCTGGCCAGCCTTCCCGCGCTTTCTGGCCGGGGTCGATCCATTCGGGCAACACGGGCGCACGACCCATCGCCCCTTCCAAAGCCTTGGCGACCAGACGCTGGGTGATTCCGGCGGTCAGGGGATAGACCGGTTCATAGGCCGGCAAATCCCCGGCCTCGTCGGGGCGCAGCACATGGTCGGGGTGGACCATCTGTGCCACACCGTCAAACAACTCGATCTTGCCAGAAACGATGCGCCGTTGCCCGCTGGGAAGAAGCTTTTGCAGATAGTCGCCGCGCGCATGAAAAAACACCAGAGCCCATTCCAGTTGCGCATCACGCACCATGATACGATAGGGCTTGCCTTTGGTGCGGGGCGGAAAATGCGCCCCCACCTCGACCTCGACCGTTACCGTCGTGGGCGGCACCACGTCACGGACCGAATCCTTGCGGCTGCGGTCCACACCGGAATGGGGTAACAGAAACAAAAGATCCTTGGGGCGGGTCACCCCCAACCCTTCCAGCGCGCGTGCCGACTTTGGCCCCACGCCTTCCAGCGTTTCGACCGCCGCAAACAAAGGAAACAGGATCTCGGGCCGGCTCATGCGTCGCCGATCAGGGTAAGCCAGCCATCTTCGTCCAGCGTGGTCACTCCGAACTTGGCAGCCTCTTTCAGCTTGCTGCCCGCCCCCGGTCCGGCCACCAGAAGGTCGGTCTTTTCACTGACAGAACCCGCCACCTTGGCCCCCAACGCCTCCGCCCGCGCCTTCGCCTCGGCGCGCGTCATTTTTTCCAGCGTCCCGGTAAAGACCACGGTTTTGCCTGCAACGGGGCTGTCAGACGACGCCTTCCAGATCACCGGCTGGACGGCAAGCTGCGCCACCAAGGCGTCAATTGCAGCACGTTCGGCCATGTTCTGAAACGCCGCCGTCAGACTTTCGGCCATGGTCCGCCCGACGCCGTCAATGGACAACAGGTGATCCCATTCTGGCGAACCGGGGGTCGCGTGGGTCACGGCGGCCTCGAACGCCTCCCATGTGCTGTAGTGGCGTGCAAGGATTTGCGCCGCCACTTCGCCCACATGCCGGATCCCAAGCGCGAACAGCAGCCGATCCAAAGGAATAGACCGCTTGGCCTCGATCGCGGCGAACAGCTTGGCGGCGGACGTCTCGCCAAAGCCATCCCGATTTTTGAGCCGTTTCAATCCGTTGGCCGCGTCTCTTGAGGCTAGCGTGAAAATGTCCGCCGGCGTTTTCACTGTTAGATCCGCGTCCTTGAAAAACATCTCGATCTGCTTTGCACCCAAGCCCTCGATGTCAAAGGCTGCACGCGATACGAAATGCTTCAACCGCTCCACCGCTTGCGCGGGGCAAATGAGGCCACCCGAGCATCGGCGGACAGCGTCACCCTGCTCGCGGATGGCCGGACTGGAACATTCCGGGCATTTATTTGGGAAATCATAGGATTGCGCGCCAATCTTGCGGCGCGACAGATCGACATCCGCAACCTTGGGAATCACGTCACCGGCGCGGTAGATCTGAACCCAGTCTCCCACGCGAATGTCCTTACCCTCCCGGATCGGGTTGCCCTTGGCGTCGCGCCCGGCAATGTAATCTTCATTGTGCAAAGTCGCATTGCTGACCACCACACCGCCCACCGTGACAGGGCGCAGCCGAGCCACCGGCGACAAAGCCCCGGTGCGGCCCACCTGAATGTCGATGCCCAAAAGCTCGGTCCAGGCCAGTTCGGCTGGAAACTTATGCGCAATCGCCCAACGAGGCGTGGCCGACCGAAAGCCAAGCCGTCCCTGCAGCGCAAGATCGTTGACCTTGTACACCACACCGTCAATGTCATAGCCCAAGGTGGCCCGTTGCGATTCAATGGTGCGATAGTGGGACAACAGGTCTTCGGGGCTGTGGCACAACCGGGTCAGGGGATTGGTCTGAAAGCCAAATGCCGCAAGCCGGGCGATGGCGTCGGACTGCGTGGCGGCAAGCGGTGCCGACAGCGCGCCCCAGCCATAGGCAAAAAAGCGCAACGGGCGCGCGGCGGTTATGCTTGCATCCAACTGGCGTAACGACCCTGCGGCCGCGTTGCGCGGGTTGGCAAAGGTCTTTCCCCCCATCGCAGCTTGTCGGTCGTTCAGCGCGGCAAAGTCTGCGTGCGACATGTACACTTCGCCCCTCACCTCCAGCACATCCGGGGCATCGACCAGGGCATGCGGAATATCGGCAATGGTGCGCGCATTGTCTGTGACGTTCTCGCCCACCTCGCCGTCCCCGCGGGTTGCCGCCTGCACCAGAACGCCGCGTTCATAGCGCAAGGACAACGACAGCCCGTCAATCTTGGGTTCGGCCGTGAAGGCCAACGGGCCGGCATGGTTCAGATATTTCCGAATCCGTTCTTCAAAATCCGCGACGTCCGGGTCATCAAACGCGTTCTCAAGGCTAAGCATGCGCACCTGATGGGCGACCTTGCCAAAGCCGTCGGCTGGGGTTGCGCCAATCTGGTCACTCGGGCTGTCAGCACGCTTCAGATGCGGAAACCGAGCCTCGATCGCGGCATTGCGCCGTTTCAGCGAGTCGTATTCAGCGTCCGAAATCTCGGGCGCATCCAAAGTGTGATAGGCACGATTTGCTTGGTCCAACACATTGGCCAAGCGCACCAATTCGGCCCGTGCCTCTGGTTCCGTCAACTGCTCCACAGGTGTGCCGACCATGAACCCCTCCACTGGTCCCCAAGGTTTAGGGGGGCATCAGCACAAGGGCAAGTCTCAGGCGCTGGCCGCCAGTCGGCGCGTGTCACCCGCAACCGGATCGCGCAGCACATAGCCCCGGCCCCAGACGGTTTCGATATAGTTCTGCCCGCCGGTCGCTTCGGCCAGTTTCTTGCGCAACTTGCAGATGAAGACGTCGATGATCTTCAATTCCGGTTCATCCATACCGCCATAAAGGTGGTTCAGAAACATTTCCTTGGTCAGCGTCGTGCCTTTGCGCAGCGACAGAAGCTCCAGCATCTGATATTCCTTGCCCGTCAGATGCACCGTTTTTCCGTCCACCTCGACCGTCTTTGCATCGAGATTGACATTGACCTTTCCCGTGCTGATCAGGGATTGGCTGTGTCCCTTCGAGCGGCGGATGATGGCGTGGATGCGGGCAACCAGTTCCTCGCGGTGGAACGGTTTTGTGAGATAATCATCGGCACCGAAGCCGAACCCCTTCAGTTTTGATTCGGTATCGTCCGATCCCGACAAGATCAGAATGGGCGTTTCAATCCGGGCCAGACGCAACTGACGCAGCACCTCATGCCCTGACATATCGGGCAGGTTCAGATCCAGCAGGATCAGGTCGTAGTCATAAAGTTTCGCAAGGTCGATCCCGTCTTCGCCCATGTCGGTGCAATAGACGTTCAGGTTGGCATGGGTCAGCATCAGTTCGATGCTGCGCGACGTGGTGGGGTCGTCCTCGACAAGTAGTATCCGCATCTTTCAAACTCCGCATCGGCTAGGTTCGTTAACGACATTGGCGACGAATGGTTAACTGACGGTTACTCTGCCAGAGCGGGTTTCAAATACAACCTAAAGTTGTCGATATTTTTGAATCGCTGTCACTTTCAGGGCGTTCTCACCATGCAATTCAACCGCCTCGCGCCAAAGTGCGAATTCTTCCTCTGACAAAGCATAGCGTTCCAACGCCTCGGACTGCGGAATCAACCCATAGACGACCGCCCGCAC
>JBKBOF010000171.1:0-6354 GCA_046294955.1 Paracoccaceae bacterium | reverse complement strand
ATCTGTTCCGCGATGGCCTCTATCCGACCAGCACCATTCCGGTCGGGGCAGTGGATCGCAACGGGCGGGTGGATTTCTCGCGACCGATACGGCGAGTGACCGAGACCGAAGCGCTGGCCTTGCTGCGCCCGGCGAGCGGGCCGCTGGTCCCCGCAATCGTCGTTGCACCAACATCGGCAATTGCCCCCGCAACGCCGAGCGGCTGGCTCGCCCGCCTCGCAACCTTCTTTTCAAACTTCACCCGGAGGGTCTGACCAATGCGCTATTTCCAACCGACATCGCTCACCTGGTGGGCAGGGCTGCGCGCCGTGCTGAACGGCAGCGGCGCGTTGTTCCTGCCCGACCAAGGCCAGCTTGCCGAACTGGCCCGACTGGTCGCGATCCTCGCCGGAGCGGGTGATGCTTCGCCCATGACCCTGATCACCCTCGGTCTTGGTCTAATAGACCGATCGGGACTTGATGCCGATCCCGCGACGACACGCAGCACCAAGCCGCTGCGGCTCAAAGCTTCTGGCCAGCGACAGTATGCCCAGGCAGGTCCGGAAGCCCTGTTCGGGATGCGGCCTGTCCTGCATCACGATGTCACAAAACGCAGCCACCGATGGTCCCAGCTTTGCAGCACCGCTCAGGATCCGTGCAGGCGAATATTCCGAATAGCGGCGGTGAGCCGAGGGCATATGTTCTGGCGCCGTGATATGACTGCGGCGTCCGGGGTCACGCAGGTGACTGGCGACGCGCGTGCCACGATGGAAGATCTTCACGGTCCTGTGGGTGATGCGCGCGTCAACCACCTGCCGGATCAGGCTGAACGGCACGCAATACCAGCAGCGATCCACCTCGATATGATAATCGGGCGCAACACGGGAACGTTTCCAACGCGCAAAGACATAGGGTTCAGCGGGCAATGGCGGCAGGTTCGGCCGATCGAGCGTCGCAAACAGATCCGCCCGGCTTGCCCCATAATCGCGCATGACACGCATGTTCAATGCGTCCAGCAATGGCCGGATCGCGGCATTCAGCTCTGCCAGCGAGAAGAACCTGTGATTGCGCAGTCGCGCGAGGATCCAGCGTTGGGCAACCTGAACGGTCGCCCCGACCTTGGCTTTATCCTTGGGTTTGCGCACGCGCGCAGGCAGGATCGCCGTGCCGTAATGGTCCGCCATTTCAGCATAGGTCCGGTTCAAGCCGGGATCATACCGATCAGCCTTGATCACGGCCGACTTGAGAGTATTTTCTGGCACGACCACCTGTGGCACGCCGCCCAGATAAGCGAACATTCCGACATGGGCCGCAATCCAGTCCTCAAGGCCTTCGCTTGCGACGGCCACAGCGTAAGTATAGCTTGAGGCACCCATCGCCGCGACAAACAGCTTGGCCTCGCTGACCTCACCCGTGGCCGGATCGATAATGTCGATCGTGTCACCCGTAAAATCGATAAATACCTTCTCACCGCCGACATGTGTTTGCCGCATGCTCGGCCGGACACGCCCCTTCCACGCCTCAAAATGGGTGCAAAACCAGGTGTAGCCAAACCCGTTGGGGTGCTGCGCACGATATTCCTGCCACAGCAACTTGCGGGTTACGCTGCGCCGGCGCAGTTCTTTATCGACCGCCGCCCAGTCCGGGAACGGGCGGCCCGGGTCAGATACATCCGATGCGTTTGGAAACAACAACAGCTCAAGGCTGTCGTCAGCCAGACCTCCCGGCAGCGGCCACGCCAAGCCAGCGTCGCGCGCGCGACGCAGATAGGTTCCAACACTTCCTTTGCTTGCGCGCAACCTTTCGGATGAGACACGCGACTGGCCGCATATGCTGTGTGGCCTGGGCCCTCTGATGAAAGCGGCCAGCTCGGCTTTGCGCGATTTGGGCGTGCCCGCCCGCCGGATCAGTTTTGAAATCTTTGAGATGGTGTGACCCATGCGACAAAATATGCCAGATTTCTGGCAGCAACCCTTACCGCGCTTGCGGTGGTGGCCTCCATTGGCTTTGCCGTTCTCGTCAACAACTAGCGGGAGTCGCTTCGGGCGCCCGACAAATCGTTGACCGTGATCTTATCGCCGCGCCTCAGTGACCTGCGCAATTCGTTCACGCGATCCTCATGCAGGACCACGTTGCAGTCCTGACAGGCACTGCGCAAAAGCACCATCTGTTCACGGTGGCTGTGCGAGCCGATGATGCAGGACAACGTCATCACGTCCAGCACACGGATCTGGTCGGCGGATCTCAAAGCGGGCAGGTGGCGACGCATGGTTGGCCAGTCGAGCGCGATTTCCTCTGTCCGTTCGAGCGCAGTCCGCACACGGGCCATCAGGTAGATCTGGTTCGGGTGGGCATCGCGCCCCCGGGTCACCATTTCGGCCAGAGCGTGCAGCATCACGTCCTTTGCAGTATCGTCCAGATCTTTCGCGTTCTGAAAATGCGCGGCAATCAGGTTGTTAACGGCCAGTGGTCCCAGCGTGCGCACTTGCGCTTCGGTCAGGATGCGCCAAGTGATATAGGCGTTCCACGCCGCATACAGCGGACCGGCAAGCAGCGGGACAACCCCACGGATTGCGACACGCGAGGCCACTCTTCGCAGAAAGACCCGCACAAGGAAGCTGCTGACCCCGACTTTCATCTTGTACGCGATGTTGAGCGCCGTCAGCTTCCAGTTCGCCACACGGGCGTAGGGATCGATCCCGTAGATTTCAACTTGCGGATTGGGAAATTCCAGCGCGGTGCGCGCCAGAGCGTGGGCAAAGAGCCCCCGCCCGTCGTGTTCCGAAAGTGAAAGGCCGGACCATTGCGAAATCCGCGCAACCCCGCGAAGCGCCAGTGCATAGAGGAGTGCAATCTCGACTGCGCTGATCACACCGGCAAAGGCGTAAAAGGCCGCCCAGTACGGCAGCGTCTCGCGCCATCCTGCACCCTCCATGCCGACAAGGATCGCTTGACGCATCCAGATCTCGGCACCGCCGATCAGCCCGCCTGAGATGATGCCTGCCAACGCCGACTGGCCGATAATCCACCGCGTGACGCGGTTGATCTTGTTCACGCTCTCGCGCGATGGATGACCTGCCGCGTCGTTGTTTGTGCTGTGCTGTGCCAAACAGTCGGCAAACTTGCACTCCAGCAGGTTCGGCTCGGGTGAAAATGTTTCGGCCGCCAGCACTGTTATCTCACTTCCATTGCCTGCCCCAAGCGTTTGGCACATGGCCGCTTTGGTCCCGCTCGGCGCTTTGATGACGTCTTTGGCCCTACGTCACCTTCTCCCCCAGCGTGTGCTCCACCCAGAGTTTCTGCACCGCCACCATCGCAACGATCGTCAGTGGCGCAGCAAGGGTCAGCCCCACAATCCCGAATACGACGCTGAGCAGAACCTGCATCGAGATCAGAAACGCTGGCGCAAGGTTGACCGCCTTTTGCTGGATCATCGGCACAAGCACATCGCCCTCGATGATCTGGATCACGATATATGCGACCAGAATGATCAGCCCCGTCTGCGTCCCCTGGGAAAATCCCACCGCCACGATCGGCACCGTCGCGATCAGGGGACCGATGTAGGGGATGAAGGTCAGCAGCGCCGTCAGGACCGCGAGCGCAAACCACAGATCAATCCCCATCACGAAAAGCCCAAGCCCGACGGTAACCCCGAGGATCACCATCGACGCAAGTTGCCCGAGAAACCACCAACGAAGCGCCTTTGCGATTGCGGACAGCGTGTCCTCAACCACACCCCTTCGGTCCGGTGGCACGAGACGCACCAATCCCCCCCGATAAAGTGCAGGGTTGACTGCAAGGAAAAGTGCGAGAGCCACCATGATGATGATGGACGAGACAGCGCCGAATGCCGACATCCCGAAGGTCATCACATGCCCCGCCCAGTCCCCCGCTGAACCCGCGATCCCTCCGTCGCTTTCATTCATGTCATCCACGATTGCCATCAAACCCTGCTCGGTCAGCCACGCATGGAATCGCTCGACGGACTCCACGACTGTGGTTCGCAATGTCTTGAACTGCTGAAAAAGGCGCGTTGCAGACAGGCCCAGTGCACCGAATATGATCGCCGCGATCCCGATGGAAGCGCCCGCAAGCGCCCAGCCATTCGAAATGGGCAGTCGGTCCGAAGCCCCCCGCGCTGCCCCGTCGAGCCCAACCGCAATCAGCACCGCTGCGAACACAAGAAGGAGCACGTCCCCGAGCAGGTAGCCAAGCAAAAGCAGCCCCGCCGTCAGAAGAATCGTGTCGGTCCTGATCCGGCGCTCCGAGGTCATGCGGTCGTTCCCTGTTGTCGAACGGGTAAATGCCCCTGCCCTAGTGGAACGGCTTCCGCCCCGTCTCGTTCCCAGCCTCTGAACCAAGCCGTTTTTGGATTGGCCCGCCAACAGGTCGGACAGGCGGACGACGGCGCAGAGTGAAACAGGTGACTTTCGAGTCATCGTCGGACTGGGACGTGGCGGCAACTCGTTCCACCTTTCAGGGGGGGGAAAGAAATTGGGGAACGAATTTCGCAGGGTGTTCGTTGATTTGAGAGCGGTCGAAGGGCTGTTCTTTTCGTCCTGATCGAAAAGATCTTTGCGGCTCAGACCCTTGTTCTGACCGCGTATGCGCAAGTTCCGCGACTAAGGGCCTTCCTCAGCTGCCGCAGAGGCCTGCGACCAAAGCGTAACACCTGTCAGCGACAGAGGTGACCGGTCCGATGCGCCAGGCAACATTTCCTTCACGCTTCAAAAGAGAGATACACCATGTCTGCGCCCGAAACCAACATCACGACCCAGAAAAGACGCCACCGGGGCCCACTTGTCGGGATAGCGGTCGGCCTGCTTTTCGTCGCGGGTCTAATAGTCTTCTGGCCCTACGCGGACTCGACCACTGGCCTCACCCCGGCCGAATTCGATGCGACGACCGAAAATCCGGATGAGTCGGCTGCGGACGCCCAATCGGGTTCGCCTGACAGCTCGGATCTGGCGCCCGAGCCCGGTCCCGCCTTGGTAATGCCGCCAGCGGCGGGCGGTCCAAGCGCCACCCCATAGCAAGCGGCATATCCGGGATGCCGCGTTTCGTGCTGTCTTTGCGACACGTCACGACAAGCAATCGCCAGAAGACTTCGGCTGAGTTCAACATCAATCTCTTCGCGTGCAGCCGGCTCGGCCAGCAATTCGTTCGCCGACCCTGCGAGCCGTTGCATCCGCCGCACACAAACATCGACCATCTTCTGACGTGAAACGACAAGTGCAAGTTCCGTGAAGTCGGACATGGCGTGCAGCGTTGCGGTCCGGTCGGCGGCAACTTACTACCGCATTTCGTCGAAGGATTTGTTCAACATGTTTTCAAAGGTCACCCGACGGTAGAGGACGGGATCGCTTTTCCGTGCGGGTGCGTCCGCAGATCGCTGGGCGAACGCGACAAGCCCGGCGCGAAGCCAGTTGAGACAAAGCATGGCCGAATGGGGGTCGTTCACACCGGTTGACAAAGCGCGGCCGAGAACCTCCACAAGTTGATCTGACAGAAAAAGAACGTCCTGCGCATCCGTCCGGTTGGCCCCCTGCGTATAGCAATTGCGCATCTTCTCAGTGATGGAGGCCTCCACCGTTGTCGCGGGATGGGCACTCATGATGACTTCACCCGCCACGATGAAATCACCCGGCGACCGGTGCAGGACAATCTGCATCCTGTTCTTGCGGGCGAGCGTGGAGAGCGCCTCAAGGTCGAACTGCTGGATGAACCCTGCTGCCTTTGCGCAGATTTTCAGGCCGCTTTCCGGCTGGGGCGCTTCTTGCAATGGCTTGATACTTGCATCCTGCTCGCTCCGCCCGCGCTGCTCGTCCTCGTCCAGCATCGACGCAGTCTGGTGAACCAGCGGAAGATGAAGTCATGCATCAGTACCGCAGGATTGCCGCGAGCGCGCGGCCGTTCGGCAGTTGGTCTGGCGCGACAACCCAAACCTTGCCACCGTTGACCAACGTCGTCTGCGCGATCTGGTCGATCATGTCGGCCGTTTCGGGCGCAACGGGGTCTCTGGTCTTTGTGTCCCCGGCTTCAGGTTCAAGCTTTTCGCCAAGGATGGCATATCCGTCCACGAACAGCTGATCGATCCTGCCGTCCTGAGCGGCCGTACGCAGCTTTGCCGGGTCCATGCAAGCCGTCGCGTCCTTGCGGCCGACAAGGGCAACAAGACGATCAAGCGCCTCGTTCCGGGCCTTGTCATGCAGGGGCTGCATCACTGCATATGCGGCGGCGTGAAGCCCGGCCTCGTCCAGCGACGACGGGTTGATCTCGACATAACCGGCAATCAATGGCGCGAGTGCGGCGTCGTTGACAAGATGACCGCCGATCTCGGCATCGGCCACCACGACGATGCGCAGTGGGTCGCGC
>JBKBOF010000170.1:0-6359 GCA_046294955.1 Paracoccaceae bacterium | reverse complement strand
TCTATTCGGGAAGCTACACAGACACCACCACCCGCGCCCTGACTGCGGCCCGCAGCGGCACGCCGCCCACGGTTGCCGTGTTGCTGGCCACCGACATCTACACCCTGATCGATTCAGGTGTGGTCGAGCCGATCGACACCTGGATCAAAACCGACGAGGACAAGGCTTGGGTCGATGGCTTCATGCCCGCCTATCTGGCTTCGGCCAATGTCGAAGGCCATCTTTGGGCCGTGCCGTTCCAGCGGTCCACCGCTGTGATGTATTACAACAAGGAAGCCTACAAGGCGGCCGGACTGGACCCGGACTCCCCGCCGAAAACCTGGGATGAAATGGTGGAACACGGGAAGGCGCTGACCGTAAAGGACGCGTCGGGCACCGTCACACAATGGGGCCTTGGCATTCCTGGCAGTTCCAATGCGGTGCACTGGCTGTTCGGCGCGCTGGTTGCGCAGAACAAGGGCAAACTGTCCAGCGATGACGGGCTGCATACCTTCTTTGACACGCCCGAGGTGATCGGCGCGTTGCAGTTCTTTGTCGATCTGAACACCAAGCACGGGATTCACCCTGCTGGCGTGCAGGAATGGGGCACCACGCCCAGCGACTTCATCGAAGGCCGTCTGGCCATGGCCTGGACCACCACCGGCAATCTGACCAACATCCGCAAGAACGCCAAGTTTGATTTCGGCGTGGCCCCCTACCCGGGCAATCCCGAGCCAGCCTCGGTGCTGGGCGGCGGCAACCTCTATATCTTCGAGGGTGCATCGGATGATGAAAAAGCGGCTGCCTTCGAGTTCATCAAATACCTGACCTCGGACGAGTTGCTTGCCGACTGGGGCATCCAGACTGGCTATGTCGCGCCGCGCGATGGATCGTGGGATACACAGGCGATGAAGGCCTATGTCGCCGAGGTGCCGCAAGCCGAAGTGGCGCGCCGCCAGATCGCAGTGTCAGTGCCCGAGATCTCGACCTACGAGGGCCAGCGTGTCAACGAAGTTCTGAATGCGGCGATCCAGTCTGCGTTGACCGGCACGGCGACGCCCGAGGAGGCGATGAAATCGGCGCAGGCCGAGGCCGAGCGTATCCTGACCCCCTATCGCAAGTAACCTGACATGACCGTGGGAGAGAAGGCATGATCACCCGCAACGCCCGCATCGGCCTGTTGCTGCTGGCCCCTGCCATCGTGCTCTTGGTGGCCTTCACTTTCTACCCCACGGTCGCCACCCTGATCGACAGCGTCTATTCCACCCCGCGCGGACGGCGCCCTTCGCAGTTCATCGGTGCGGACAACTTCCGCACCATGATCGCCGACCCAATCTTTCACCTCGCCTTCATCAACAACCTGATCTATGCCGCCGTCATCATCCCGGCCTCGATGGGGTTGGCGCTGGTCATGGCACTCTTGGTCAACGCCCGGATCGGCGGGCGGGGGTTGGTGCGTCTTGCCTATTTCACGCCCACAATCCTGCCGATGATCGCTGTCGCGAATATCTGGATGTTTTTCTATGCCCCCGATTACGGGCTGATCGACCAGTTCCTTGGCCTGTTCGGCATGGGCGGCAACAACTTTCTGGGCCAGCCGGGCACTGCGCTTTGGGCGTTGATCGTGATCACCGTGTGGAAACTTGCCGGGTTCTTCATGATCTTCTACCTTGCCGCGCTGCAACAAATCCCGCCAAGCCTGATCGAGGCGGCCACGCTTGAAGGTGCAGGCCCAACACAGCGCCTGCGCCGGGTGATCCTGCCCTTGTTGATGCCGACCACGCTGTTCATACTGATAAATGCGGTGATCGAGGCATTCCGTCTGGTCGATCACGTCATCGCCCTGACGCGTGGCGGGCCGAACAACTCCACCCAGCTTTTGCTGCACTACATCTACCAGGTGGCGTTCAGCTATTGGGATACCAACTACGCTGCGGCGCTGAGTGTCGCGCTTCTGGCAGTGCTCGCCCTGATCGCGCTGGTGCAGTTCGGTGTGCTGGACAAAAGGATCCATTACCGATGAATCGTATCGCTCTGAACCTTGTGGCGTGGGGCCTGGCCGCCCTGTGGATCCTGCCGCTGATTTACGCGATTTGGACAGCGATCCATCCGCCGGTCTATGCCGCACGCTTTGATCTGTTCGCGCCGCTGACGCTGGAGAATTTTGTCCGCGTCTGGAATGCGGTGCCGTTTGACCGCTATTTCCTCAATACGCTGATGTTGGTCGTCTTTGTGGTCATCAGCCAGTTTGTTGTCTGCACGCTTGCCGCCTATGCCTTTGTCGTCTTTCCGTTCCGGGGGTCGGACTGGTTCTTTATGGTGGTGCTGGTGCAGATGATGGTGATGCCCGAGGTGCTGCTGGTGCGCAACTACGCCACCATCTCGCAGATGGGGTTGGTCGATACGATCCCGGCTATAGCACTGCCCTACCTTGCCTCGGCCTTCGGCATCTTCCTGTTCCGGCAAGCGTTCAAAAGTGTGCCGAAAGAATTGGACGAGGCCGCCCGGATGGAAGGCGCCGGGCCGATGCAACTGCTGTGGCGGGTTTATGTGCCATTGGCGCGGCCCACCTACCTTGCCTATGGCCTTGTGATGGTGGCCTATCACTGGAACAACTTCCTGTGGCCGCTGGTCATCACCAATTCCGTCACCACGCGGCCCATAACCGTGGGATTGCAGGTCTTTTCGACGGTGGAACAGGGAATCGACTGGCCGACCATCACGGCTGCCACGCTTTTGTCGGTGTCCCCGATCCTGATCGCCTTTCTGATCTTTCAACGCCAGTTCGTGCAAAGTTTCATGCGCGCCGGCATCCGGTAGGATCCTTCCATGCGTGTTGCCCACATCTCTGATCTTCACATCATCGCAACGCCGGAAGCCCCCGGCATCCTGCGCCCTGATACGGTTGCCCGCGCCCGCGCGCTCATGTCCGATCTTTCTTCTTTTCCGGGTCTGGATCTGGTGGTGATCACCGGCGACACGGTGAATGACGCCCGCGCCGAGGAATACGAAGTTCTGGCCGAGGTGCTGGCGGGGCTGACACTGCCTTTTGTCATCATCCCCGGCAATCATGACGACCGCCGCCATCTGCGCGCGCTGGTGCCGGATCGCGCCTATGGCGATGCCGAAATGTTGTATCATGTCTGGCGGCAAGACGACCTGCGGGTGATCGCGCTCGACACTCTGTCAGAAGGCGAGATCGCAGGCCGCCTGCTGGGGCCGCAACTGGATTGGCTGGCGGTGGAACTGGACCGGTGCTTTGCCGGTCAAACACTGATTGCCCTTCATCATCCGCCATGTGCTTCCGCAATGGGGCGGCTGGACGGCAATATCTTGATTGAAGGCAATGACCGTCTGCGCGACCTGCTGGACTGTCAAGCTGCTCCGGTGACGCTGCTATGTGGCCACATGCACCGGCCATTTCAGGCGCTGTTCGGTCGCGCACTGGTGTCTGCCGCGACCAGCACCGCCTTCCAGTTCGCACTGAATCTGAACGCCCCGCAAGAGCCGCCCCCTGTACGAGAGCCCTATCACTACGCGGTCCATGTGCTGGGGGCGGATGGTGCCCACGTCATCCATCGCCGCTTTCCCGACCTCTAGCCCCGGACCCGCGCCATGTTTGATTTCCTGACGCCACTGGCCCATGACGCGGGCGCTTTGGCCATGACCTATTTCGGCAGGCTCGCGCAAGACGATGTCTTGTCCAAGGGCCCGCTCGATCTGGTGACCGCGGCTGACCGCGCGGTAGAGGCGATGATCGTCGCGCGCCTGCAGGCAGCCTATCCGCGCGACGGTGTTCTGGGCGAAGAAGGTGGCATGATCCCAGGCCCATCGGGGCGGGTCTGGGTGATCGACCCGATCGATGGCACCTTCAATTTCGTGCGGGGCGGGGCGCAATGGGCGGTGTCCATCGGGCTGTGGCAGGATGGTCAACCGATGGCGGGCATCGTTCATGCCCCGGCGCTTGGCCTGACGCTGACAGGGGGGGCAGGCCATCCCGCCACGCTCAATGGCAAGGCGCTGCCGCCCCTGTCCGATTACCGCCCGGACCGTGCTGCCGTCAGTGTCTGTCTGGGTCGCGCCATCCCGTCCGATGACCGCGTCGCCATGCTGCGCTTTTTGATGGATGACGCAGGCATCTTGTTCCGCTGTTGCAATGCCTCCACCCTGTCCCTGATCGAGGTCGCGACCGGTGAGGTGGACGGGCATGTCGGATATGGCGAAAGTGCCTGGGATGTAATGGGTATCTGGCCGATCCTCGCGGCCCTGGGTGCGGTGTCAACCCTTGATTGGGCCAGCACGCCTTTGGACGCAAAGCTGCGGTTTGTGATCGGAAAACCGGCACTCGTCGACGCCTGTCGAACGCTGGCGAACCATCCGTTGCATGCCCGCAAAGATCTGGTCAAACATAGAGATGACGGCCCTCGCTAACCTATTCAACGGCCTATGTATTTGTGCCGTAGGCAGAGATTGGACCGGATAGTTTGTGCTGACCGATGGCCCGAGCATCATGCTATCAGCCGGGCCGCGCGTAACAGCGATTTCGTCATAGATTCTTTCCGAATATGTCGTCCGGCTGTCACAACTGGTTGCTAGTTGGTCTCCAACGTTCATCAAAGGAGACCGATATGCTGCGCTCTGTTCTGACCGCGACCGCCCTTGTTTGCCTCGCCGCACCGGCGATGGCTGAATTCGCCCTCGACGCCCGCTACAGCGATGTAGACGGTGATATGGTTGCCGACATTCCGACCGATGCAAGCGCGCTGGTTGACCCTGCGACGCTGATCTTTGCCTACACTCCGGTCGAAGATCCTGCTGTTTATGCGGGTGTCTGGACCGATTTCCTGACCCACATGGAAAACGTGACCGGCAAGAAAGTGCAGTTCTTCCCGATCGACTCCAACGCTGCCCAAATTGAGGCGATGCGTGCTGGACGTCTGCATGTGTCGGGCTTCAACACCGGGTCGAATCCGCTGGCCATCGCATGCGCTGGTTTCCGTCCCTTTGCCATGATGGCCGCCAAGGATGGAAGCTACGGGTACGAGATGGAAATCATCACCTATCCCGGTTCTGGCATCGAAAAGATCGAAGATATCAAAGGCCGTACCCTTGCGTTCAGCGCCGAAACTTCGAACTCAGGCTACAAGGCCCCGTCGGCCCTTCTGGCCGCTGAATACAACATGGTGTCGGGCTCCGACTATACACCCGCGTTTTCGGGCAAGCACGACAACACTATCCTTGGCGTCGCGAACAAGGATTATGATGCCGGTGCAATCGCCAACTCGGTGATGGTGCGCATGATCGAACGTGGCGCGATCAAGGCCGAGCAGGTTGTTTCGATCTACAAATCGGAAACCTTCCCGACCACCGGCTACGGCACAGCACACAACCTGACACCGGAATTGCAGGAAAAGATCAAAGAAGCCTTCTTCACCTTCCCATGGGAAGGGTCGTCGCTGGCGGCCGAATTCAACAAGTCAGGCGAAGAGCAATTCATCCCGATCACCTTCAAGGACAACTGGAAAGTCGTGCGCGACATCGACGCCGCGATGGGCGTCTCTTACGCCTGCAAATAATTGATGGGTGTGAAAAAGAGTCCGGGCGGATCGTTTCGCCCGGACCGTCGTTTACGGCCAAGGATGATGTCATGCTGACTCTGACCGACCTGACCAAAACCTACAAGACAGGCGATAAGGCGCTGGCCGAGGTCAGCCTGACCGTTCCCAAGGGGCAGGTCGTTGGCCTGATCGGGCCGTCCGGGGCGGGAAAATCCACCCTGATCCGTTGCATCAACCGGCTGGTGGAACCTACCAGCGGCAAGATCGTGCTGTCGGGTACGGAATTGACTGGTCTTGGCCCACGGGCCCTGCGCCGCGAACGCCGCCGGATCGGGATGATCTTTCAGGAATATGCCTTGGTGGAACGGCTGACGGTGATGGAAAACGTGCTGTCGGGCCGGCTGGGGTATGTATCGTTCTGGCAAAGCTTTACCCGCCGCTTTCCGCCTGCTGATATCGAGCGCGCCTATCGCCTGCTGGACCGGGTTGGTCTGATGGAGCATGCAGACAAGCGCGCTGATGCGCTGTCGGGTGGTCAGCGCCAGCGCGTTGGGATCGCCCGGGCACTCAGCCAGGAACCAGAATTGTTGCTGGTGGACGAACCCACCGCCAGCCTTGACCCTAAGACCAGCCGTCAGATCATGCGGCTTCTGATCGAAATCTGCGCCGAACGCGGGTTGCCTGCCATCGTCAACATCCACGACGTGCCGTTGGCCCAACAATTCATGCAACGCATCATCGGGTTGCGCGCCGGTCGCGTGGTGTTCGACGGCCCACCGGAGAAGTTGACCGAAACCGTCTTGACCACCATCTATGGCGCGG
>JBKBOF010000169.1:0-6507 GCA_046294955.1 Paracoccaceae bacterium | reverse complement strand
AAATCCGATGATGATGGTCCAGAGTATGCCCATGGCAGGGATCCTTTGTCTGTGGTTATGATGATTACAGACATAACGCGGCCCCATGAAAACAGTTCCATGGGGCCGTCAGGGTCGGGCGTGTTTCGGACTCGGTGGCGCCTGTCAGGCGCGCCTGTGCTGTAGGAAAAATCGCACCATCTCGCGCGAGGCGTCCGGGCCGGTGGGGTCGGTATAGCTGCCGCCGGCATGTCCCCCGGACCATGCATGGCCCGCGCCGTCAATCTCCCAATGCTCGGCAAGGCTTGTGCCGTTGGCAAGGTTGTGCCGCGTCTGGCGATAGCTGCGCCCGCCCGCTACCGCCCCGGTAACGGTCTTCGGGATCAAAGTCGGATGGGCCTCAAGCGCGCGATCCAGCACGGATTGGCCGTTTTGCGGATGCACCGTGGTGTCGGCCGATCCGTGAAAGACGATGGTCGGAACTGCCGCACCATGCGCCGCACCCCTGGCCCCGCTGCGCATCGCCATGAAAGCCGATCCGATATCCTGCGCCCCGCCCGCAGGCAGACCGGAATGGACACCGATGGCGGCATAAAGGTCGGGATAGGCCGCCCCCATGATCGCAGCCGCCGCGCCACCTGCAGACAGCCCGGCGATATAGACCCGCGCAGGGTCAACCGGATGGTCGCGCAGGATATCGCGCGTGATCCCCGCAATGACGGCAGGTTCGCCCCGGTCACGCGACTGATCCTCGGGGCGGAACCAGTTCCAGCATTTCTGGGCGTTTGCCCCGCTGGGTTGGCCCGGATAGGCGATCAGACACCCGAATTCCTCGGCCAATCCATTCATGCCGGTGCCCTTGGCAAAATCCTCGGGCGATTGGGTGCAGCCATGCAGCATCACGATCAACGGCATCGGCTGATCTGACCGTTTTGCGGGCGTGTACAGGCGATAATCGCGGGTTCCATGCGCTGATCTGTGCGTCAACGACTCAAACGAAGCCCCCTGCGGCTGTTCCCCCGGCGAGGATGCCAGAGGTGGACGGGCCGGCATGCCCCCCGCCGCAATCTTGCGCAGCGTTTCGGACAAACCGGACCGGGCGGCTGTGGACGCCGGTTTGGCGCGGGCCGTCCGGGGTTTTGATGTCTTTGTCGGCGCGGGGTCGGCAAACCGGGTGAAACTGCCTTCGATGGCATCCTCTGTTGCGGTCGGGGCAGCGTCGGGTTCGCCTTTGGTCAGCAGGGATTGGATCAGGTCGGTTGCCTCTTGCAATTTGCCGGATCGTGTCAATTCGGTTGCCTTGGCCATGCTGCGGGAAAAATGCGTGCTCATTTGGTACTTTCTGTCTGAAAAGGTCAGGACATGCGGTCGGCAAGGGCGGCCTTGACGTCTTCGCTTGCCTGAAGGGAACCCAGAACGGTCAGGGCGGAAATGGTGTCGCGGGCCAGATCGGCAGGCACGTCATGGGCTATGACAGCAAGGCCCAGAACGCGGATGTCCAGCATCTGCCCCTGCTCGCGCGCAGCCAAAAGCTCGTCGTTCGAGATGTGGCGCAAACCAAGGTCCACGCTTTTGCGGATCACCACTTGCCGCACCGTTTCGGCATGCCGGTCGATCTGATTGCGGATCGCGGTGCGGATGAAGTCGGACCGGTTGGAATAGAACCCTTCCTGCACCAGAAGTTCGATCTGACCCAGATCGACAAAACCAAGATTGATCGTGATCTTTTCAGACTCCGGGGTCTTGGCAGGCGGCAGGGGGGGCTTCGGTCTTGGCATCACAATCTCTGAATAACATCCGCATGGATGGTATATGGATGTTTAGAAGGCTTGTGCAAGTCCGAAAGTCCACCAAGGGCAAAAACCAAAAACGCCGGCGCACATCTGTGCCCCGGCGTTCGCGTGCCTTGCCTGACGGGCCAGGTGGCCCTTAGTCCAGATGCCGTGTGTCTTGCAGCAGCAGTGTCAGTTCATCGCGCATGTCCCGCAATTCGATCCCGTCGGCGGCAGGCAGACCGGACGACGCCAAGGCGTCGTCAAAAGCGGTCAGCACATGGTTTTCGCCGTCACGAATGCTGTCCATCACATCTGCGTCAATCTCGTCGAACAGCGCCCGCAGGCTGACCACAGCCTTGTTCACCGTGCCCATGAAACTGCCGTCGGCATCCGGTTCGTGGCCGTGTCGGACAAGCATCGCGCTCAGAGCGGCATTGTGCCGGTCGTGCAGGGCGCGAAACCGTTCGACCACCGGACGAAAATCGGGTTCGGCCTTGTCAACCATCGTGACGTACCCCGCCAAGGCATCTGCTGTCCGACGCTGAAGGGTCAACAGCACGTCGGCGGCATCCGGGGCGGCACCGACATCCGGGATCATCATGTTCGAGGCGGCTGTGGGGGTAAGCATGGGCTGTCCTTTCTGGCAAGAAGGGTGCGCGGTCGACAGAGCCGCGCGTTTCAGCCAGTCAACACGTGACCTGCGCTTTCGGTTCCCCAAAACCAAAGCCAATGGTGGATTATTGGGTGTCAGGCCCAACGGCTTTTGGTCTGCGCACCGGGCTGACATATCATCCCGCAGTCCCACACGAATCACACCAAAACATCAGACGGTGTCTTGCAATCGGGTCATTGCAATCCTGAATTGTTTCAAACCTGCATCCGGCACGTCACGGGTTCTTCACATGCAAATTACGACTGCCGTCAAGCTATGTATTGAAATGAATTCCACGTAAATCGCCATGAAACTGCCATTTTGGCGGATTTTCGCCAGTTCCAGAGTATGCCGTGGGCGGAAATGTGATACAAATGAGTCATAGTTTCTTGCCCAGACGGTGTGCCTGACAGGGCTGTCCTGCCAGACACGGCTGCACTTTTGCAGGCAGATAGACGGGGCGTCGCTCTGGCACGGATTTAAAGAGTTCCCGAAGACTTTCCAACTTTTTGAATGTGTATTTATTGGAGGCCTGTCGATGGAACGGTCAAGTTTGGCCCTGTTTTCTTATCAGCCAATGATGGCTGAAATACTGCAAAAGCGCATTGCAAAAAGTGCTCGCCTGACGCTTGCTGCGGCGACGGTGGTGCATGGTGATGTTGTCGATATTGCGCGGCAGCACAAACCAGATCTGTTCGTTGTGGATTGCGGCCAGCCGGATCGGGGAATTGCCACCATTCGCGCCGTGCGTGAAGCATCGCCCAAGACAAAGATCGTGCTGTTCACCGGAATTGAAAATCCCGAACATGCGGTCATCGCCCTAGACGCCGGAGTTGCCGGTTATATTTCATCGGCTTGCACGAAGATTGACGTGCTGGAGGCGCTTGAATTGATCGCAAATGGCCAAACCTTTATCAGCCCGCATGTCGCGGCTTGGGTGATCGGGCGCATGCGGGCTTCATCGGAAGAACGCAAACAGGCGGCTGAACGGCGCATGACGCATCGCGAAGAACAGATTGCCCGGTTTTTGGTGCAAGGTTGGACCAATCGGGCCATTGCCGACAGGCTTGGGCTGACCGAAAAGACGATCAAGTATTATATGTCCAACCTGATGCAGAAATTTGCGGCCCGGAATCGTCTTGAATTGGCAATGGCGCTTCCAAAAGCGCCAGAAGGGCCGCGCTTTTTCCAGTAAATTGCCACGCCAAAATCCCGCTGCCGCCTGTTTAGGCGGCAGCGGTTTGATTTTGGCAATGGCAAAGAAGATTCAGTGTGGATCAGCGTTCCCGCAAGGCGCGGCTGAATTGATCGGTGACCGGTTTCACCAGATAGGACAGGGCGGTGCGTTCTTCGGTCGTCATGAAAATCTCGACCGGCATCCCGGGCATCAGGTTTTGGTCCCCCAGCTTTTGCAATTCGTCATCCACGACATCCACCCGCGCAAGATAATACGTCTCGCCCGTCGCTGAATCCCGGCTGGTCGCGGCCGAAACATGAATGACCGTGCCATTCAGTTCAGGCGTCGTGCGATGGTTGAAGGCCGAAAAGCGCAGGCGTGCCACCTGACCCGGTGCCACCTGGTCGATGCTGACGGGCGGCACCCGTGCCTCGACCCAAAGCCGGGCGTTTTCCGGGACGATCGTGACCAGAACCTCGGCCGGAGAGATCACGCCGCCAATCGTGTGGACGCTCAGCTCGTTTACGGTGCCACTGATCGGTGCACGGATATCGGTGCGCCGCAGCCGGTCTTCGGTGGCAAGCTTGCGGTCGCGCAATTCGGCGATACGGGTTTCCACCTGACTTAATTCACGTTGGGCTTCGGTGCGACTGGTTTCTTCAATGGCGATGATCTGAAGGTTGATCTCGCTGATCCGGGTGCGGGCACGGGCGATTTCGGCGTCGATCTCGCCCAATTGACCGGAAAGCTGCGCCACCTCGCGGTTGACAGCATAAAGTCGGGTGGTTTCCGACAATTTGCGGTTTGTCAGGTCGACGATACGCAGTTGTTCTGCGGCGGATAGCCGGGTCTCGTCCGCCTTGGATTCTCGTTGGGCTTTCAACCCTTCGATTTCATCGCCGATCTGGTCAATGCCCAGCATCAACTGGCGACGCTGGCTGTCCCGGTTGGCGCGGTTTCCGTCAAACAGCCGGATCGCCCCTGTGACCACTTCCCGAGCGGCATGGTCGCCGGTCAGTAGATCGTCGGGAAAGGCGATTTCGGTCAAACCATCGCGTTCGGCCAGAAGCCGCGCGCGCCGCGCCATGAGTTCGACAAGCTGGGATTGCACGATCGACAGTTCCGCGCGGGTCTGCGCGTCCTCCAACCGGATCAGCACCTGGCCTTGCGCCACCAGATCGCCTTCACGCACCGCAATGTCGGACACGATACCTCCGTCCCGGTGCTGGATCGACTTCAGATTCTGGTCCACCGTTACTGTCCCCATGGCGATCACCGCGCCCGACAATCGCGCCGTTGCGGCCCAACCGCCGACGCCGATGACCAGAAACGCGCCAAGTGTCAGGCCACTGATCACTAGAGGGGCCAGCCGATAGGTCTTGTCTGTATCGTGTTGCATGGACTTGGTCATGGGGTGTTTCCCTTTTTGGGTCATGCGGACAGGTCGGTGATCACAAAAGCATGGTGGCCCTGAATGAAAATCGTCGTCTCGAAGCTGTTGTCGGAATTCAGGTCGGCTTCGATGATCGTGCGGCGGACATCGTCCACCATGTCCTGGCGCACCCGGATCGGGATGTCGTCGTCATCAAGATCGTCGCCATACATCGCCTCGAATTCATCTTCCAGACGGTCGAAGATCTTGTCGAACAGCTTGTAGTGCGACAGCTTCAGCTTGTCGCCGTGTTTGAAATCCGTGATTTCGTGGATCACAAGATCGGGGTTGTCGGTGGCCGTTTGCGCCAGAAATTCAAAAGTGTTGAAGCCCGATCCGCCTGACAGGATGCTGCCTTCATTGCCAACGATGAAATGGTCGTCGCCCGCTCCGCCGATGGCAATTTCAAAGCCTTCGATGGTGTCGCGACCTATTTCGTCACCCGTGGCCATGCCGTGCGCAAGGTCGATGACCACGCCTTGTATTGTCGCAGAATAGTCAATGGTATCCGACCCCTCGCCGCCAAAGAACCAGTCGTCCTCGCCATCTGTGGCAGCCAAAACGGTATCGTCACCCGCCCCGCCAAGCACCACATCCCGACCTGCACCGTCCAGCAGCAGATCGTCGCCGTCGCCGCCGTCAAGCACATCATCGCCGTCGCCGCCGATCAGGGTGTCATGGCCCGCGTCGCCCAGAAGAATGTCGTTGCCTGATCCGCCGTCCAGCAGATCGTTGCCCGCACCACCGTCCAGAATGTCATCGCCGGCACCGCCGAACAGGCTGTCGTCACCATCGCCGCCGAACAGATGGTCATCGCCGTCCTGACCCATCAGAATGTCGTTGCCGCGACCGCCGAAGATCGTGTCATGCCCGGCCCCACCCAGCAGGTGATCATGGCCATCGCCACCCGAGATCACGTCGTCGCCATCGCGCCCGTCGATGTTGTCGTCCCCGGCGTCGCCGTCGATATCGTCCGCCCAGACTGTGCCAATCAGCAGATCATCGCCGGAACTGCCGCGCAGCATCGGCCGAATGGCCGTGAAATGCGCGGTCTGACTGATTTCGAATTCCCCATCGGTGATGGTGTAGCTGACCACGACCGGCTGGGTGTATTCGCCCGTTGCCTGATAGATCCAGTCGGATCCCGATGGTGTCAGTGTGCCCGAGCTTGCCGTCACACGGGCAACGGACAGCGTGTCGCCATCCGGATCGACGGCATGGCGCAACAGGTCGGACAACCCGATCAGCAGCACCGAGGCCCCGACCACGTCGTAAAGATAGACCGGCCCGTCAATCCTGGGGGCACGGTTCGGCCCGGTGCGATCCCGGTCGTCAGGATCGTCTGCATCGCCAGACGGATCTTCGCTTTCGGTCGGGGTCGGGGATGGGTCGGGTGGTTGGTCCGCTGCCGGCGCAATCCGGGCCGGTGGTGCAATGGTGATGGTGTCCGGCTCTGGTGGCAGACCGACGTTCGACACGATACCTGACGTGA
>JBKBOF010000168.1:0-6509 GCA_046294955.1 Paracoccaceae bacterium | reverse complement strand
GGCGCCGCACGATCACCCCGCGCTTGGCCATGGCGCGCGCGCCTGCCGACAGCGTGACGCTGATGATCGCGGGCAGGAGTTCCGGCGACAACCCCACGGCGAGGGCGGCAGCAAACAGCAGCGACTCGATCACCGGGCGCTCCAGCAGCAAATTCACCGTCAGCACGAAAAGCACGATGACGACCATGACCCGGATCAGCAGATAGCCGAACTGACGGACCCCGCGCGCGAAATCCGTCTCGGGCGGACGGGACCGCAACCGGGCGGCGATGGAACCGAATTCCGTCCGCCGTCCAGTGCGCACAACCAGCACCCGTGCAGTGCCGCTGCGCACCGAAGATCCAAGAAAGACCATGTTTGTGCGTACTGCGAGCGGCGCATCGGCGGCGATGATGCCCGGGCGCTTCTCGACGGGAAAAGACTCGCCGGTCATGCTGGCCTCGCTGACCAGGAAATCCTGCGCCTCGATCACAAGGCCATCGGCGGGGATCAGGTTGCCCGCCGACAACACGATCACGTCGCCCGGCACGATCTGCGTCACGGGCAACACACGCTCCGCCCCGTCGCGGAGCACCCGGGCCGTCAGGGCAAGGCGCTTTTTCAGCTCCTCGACCGCGGTAGAGGCGCGGTATTCCTGAAAGAAACTGAGAGCCGAACTTCCCAGCACGATGGCAAGGATGATCCCGGCATCGACCCATTGCTGAAGGACCAGCGAGATAACAGCCGCAAAGGCGAGGATCAGGACCAGCGGGCTTTCGAACTGCCGCAGCAGCAGCCGCAGCGCGCTCAGACGCGGCGCATCCTCGACGCTGTTGGGGCCGGTGGTGGCAAGCAGCGCGGCCGCCCGGTTCGACGTAAGGCCGCCCGGACCGCTGCCCAACTCCGCTAACACAACGGCGGCATCCTCGCTCCAGTAGCTGGCTTCACGCGTAGCATTGGTCATCGGGGCTCCCAGGCATTGAGTCGCGGGTTGATCTTCGCAGGGCGCCTGGATCGTCCCGGGCGATCAGGAACATGGATCGACACCAAAAGAGGATCCTTTGTGCCGGGCCAAGGGTTGTCATGTCTGGAACACATAGCTGCCGGGTGCCGCACCGATCGAAGGATAGCCCCTGCCGGGTGCGCCTGTCGCAGACGGTGGCACAAGGGCAGTGCTCTTGCCTGCCAACCAGTCCTTCCATTCCGGCCACCAGGACCCCTCGCTGCGTGTTGCGTTGGCCACCCAGTCGTCCGGCCCGACGTAGAATGCACCTTTGGGGCGGTTTGCCGTATGGTAACTGCTGCGCGGATTGCCCGGCTCGTTGACGATACCGCTGTTGTGGCCACCGCTGGTCAGCACGAAGCTCAGATCGCAGTCGGTGAAGAGCTGTGTCTTGTAGACCGACTTCCATGGGGCGATGTGGTCAGCTTCCGTCGCGACGACGAACATGGGCACGGAGATGTCCTTGAGCGCAATCACCCGCCCTTTGACCGCAAAGCGCCCGGCAGTCAGGCGATTTTCCAAAAACAATCCGCGCAGATACTGCGAATGCATCTTCGCCGGCATCCGCGTCGTGTCGGCCGCCCAGACGCCCATGTCGGTCGGCAGATCGTCCTGTCCAAGGAAATAGCGCCGCACCGAGCGCGACCAGATCAGATCTTCGGACCGGATGGTCGAAAACGTTCGTGCCATCTGCGGTCGGTCCAGATAGCCCTGATCCCACATCATGTCCTCAAGAAAGGCGACCTGGCTTTCGTCGACGAACAAAAGCAACTCCCCGGCCTCGGCGAAATCGACCTGTGCCGCCATCAACGTGATACTTGCCAGCCGTTCATTACCGTCGCGCGCCATGGTGGCCGCGGTGATCGCAAGGATCGTGCCGCCCAGACAGTAGCCGACCGCGTGGACCCTTTGCTGCGGTACGATGGCGTTCACCGCGTCAAGGGCGGCCATCACCCCTGTCGTGCGATAATCCTCAAGTGACAGATCGGCTTGTGCTGCGGTAGGATTGCACCACGAGATCATGAACACCGTGAAGCCCTGACCGACCAGGTAGCTTGCCATCGAATTGTGTGGGGAAAGATCGAGGATATAGTATTTCATGATCCACGCGGGCACGATCAGGATCGGCTCTGCCTGCACCTTCGGGGTTTGCGGGGCATACTGGATCAGTTCGAACAAGTCGTTGCGGAACACGACTGCGCCTGGCGTGCAGGCAAGATCCTGCCCGACCTGAAACCCTATCGGTGCGGGATCATGGATTTGCGCCACGGTCTTGAAGGTGTCCTGCGCAAAATGTGCAGCACCTTCGAGCAGGTTTCGCCCGCCCGTGGCGACCGTTGCCGCGATGATCTCGGGGTTGAGCGCGGGGAAATTCGCAGGGGACACCGTGTCGAGCGCCTGTCGCGCCATGAAACGCGTCCGGTCGGCATCCTCTGGCCGCAAGCCGCGCAGATGGTCGGTCGCATGGTCCCACCAGTCTTGCACGGCAAGGAAACCTTGCTGCCAGAACAGAAATGGTGGCTGTTTCCATCCGAGATGGTCAAAGCGATGATCGAAGGGCTTTGGCGCAAAGGGCGGCGTCGCCTCGGCGCCGACGTTTTGGCCAAGGGTCATCAGCTTGATGACATTCTGCTGTGCATGTTCTGCAAGCTCAAGCTGACGTCCGGGCGACTCCGACATGTGGAAGGCCCAGTCGGTCCATGCTTCCACGAAGGCATGGGTCGAAACACCCGCACACAGCCGCGCCATTGCAGCCCGAGCGCCACGATCCAGATTCTGGTGTGGATGGTCCGGCACTCGTGAAGTCGGTGGTTCCGTCTTGGCCGGAACCACTTGCGGGAGCTTCGGTTGCGACGCATGAGGGCGCGCTTTGGCTTTCAAGGGCGTTTCAGGCATGGTTGGTCCGTCCTTCGGTTCACGCGCTTGGGATCCACCTAGAAGATTCCTTGCTTCGTCGGATGTGAGTAAAGTCCAACCTGAAAATATTGAACCACGCGCATGGATTGCGCCTTGATCTGTAACAAGAACAAGATCGTGGTTTCTTCATAGTTACTTGACTCAATTCGTTCCAACCCCGACCATGACATGTCGTATGACACCCGACACGTGCGGGTCACATGTTCGATATCAACGCGCTTCCATGCCTCTGGAATCATTGAGCGGTCTCAATCCTCTGCCCGGCGATCAGCCTTGCCGCATCCGCAAGCGTGAGAAGCGGCGGCAGAGCCGAGGGGCGGCCAGAGAACGGAACCGCCGCTCAGGGTCGAACTTTTCCTTGAAGGCACGCAGATGGCGGTCAAAAACCGGGTCCCACGGCCCTGTTTCAGCATTCAGCTGATTGCGCAGTTGGGTGCTGTAAAGCCGTTCGTGGGAGTGTGGTTGTGATAACCGCAGCCAATGCGGGCTGTGCACCCAACCGCGCACCCCTGCGTCATGTTGTCAGATCGTCATATGCCGATTGACGCATGTTTATCATCGGCGTATTTGCGGATTACAGCATATGCGCAGGCGACCATTTCATGCCGGTTGCCCTTCCCTCCGCCTTGGCCGAGCCGACCCGCCTTGGTGCCATGCAGATTCTTGCGGACGGTCAGGAACATTGCGTCTGCCAGTTGATGGCGCGGCTTGAGGCTTCGCAAAGCCGGATGTCGCGGCACATGCAGACCCTGAAGCAGGCCGGTCTGGTGGTGGACCGGCGCGACGCGCAACGGGTGCGCTATCGGCTGAACCCCGCCCTTGCCGCTGAACTGCGCGCCATCGTCGATGCCGGGCTGGTCGCAGCCGAAATCGAAGAAAGGATCGCCGCATGAGCGTGCAAATCACGTCTCACCCTGCGCCGCGGCCGGATTGGCTGTGGCATGTCGGGCTGATCGCCTTTGTCGGCGTCTGGTGGCTGGTCTATGGCCAGTTGATCCCGTTCGCGGAATGGATCACCGCGTTGTTCCCGGTGGACCGCCACAGCCACACCGGCGAGGCGCTGGCGTTCTTTTTCTACGACATGCCCAAGGTGATGATGCTCTTGACGCTGATCGTCTTTGGCATGGGCGTTCTGCGCAGTTTCATTTCCCCCGAACGCACCCGCGCTTTGTTGGCTGGCAAGCGCGAGGGCGTCGGCAATGTGCTGGCGGCGGGTCTGAGCGTTCTGACGCCCTTCTGTTCGTGCTCGGCGGTGCCGTTGTTCATCGGGCTGGTGTCGGCGGGCGTGCCTTTGGGGGTGACGTTCTCGTTCCTGATCTCGGCCCCCATGGTCAACGAGGTGGCCTTGGTGCTGCTGTTCGGGCTGGTCGGCTGGCAGGTCGCCGTGACCTATGCCGCCTTCGGCCTGATCATCGCGGTCGTAGCCGGCTGGGTGATCGGCAAGCTGCATCTCGAGGGCTGGTTGCAGGACTGGGTGCGTGACATCCACTCTGGTGCCACCGCACCCGAGGCCGCCGATGACGCGCCCCTGACGCTGGTGGACCGCTATCACCTTGGCATCGAAGCCGTGCGCGAAATATTCGGCCGGGTCTGGATGTGGATCATCCTCGGCATCGGCATGGGTGCGCTGATCCACGGCTATGTGCCGCAAGACCTGATGCTGGCGATCATCGGATCGGGCGCCGCCGGTGAGCATGGCGCCTGGTGGTCGGTGCCTGCCGCCGTCGTCATCGGCATCCCGATGTATACCAACGCCGCCGGGGTGATCCCGATCGTCGAGGCGCTGATGGGCAAGGGTGCGCCGCTTGGCACCGTTCTGGCCTTCATGATGAGCGTGATCGCCTTGTCCTTGCCCGAAATGATCATCCTTCGCCAGGTGCTGACCCTGCGGCTGATCGGCGTTTTCGTCGGCGTTGTCGGCACCGGGATCCTGGCGGTCGGCTATCGCTTCAACTTCATGTTCTGAAAGGACATCTTATGGAAATCAAAATTCTTGGACCGGGCTGCGCCAAGTGCAAGGCGACCGCCGATCTGATCAACCGCGTCGCCACCGAGACACAAAAGCCGGTGACTGTCATCAAGATCGAGGACATGCGCGAGATCGTCGGATTTGGCGTGATGACCACCCCCGCCGTCGTGGTCGGCGGCAAGGTTGTCCACAAAGGCTCGGTCCCGACGCACGATCAGGTCGTGGCCTGGTTGGGTTAACCCGAAGAAGGGCCTGAGGAGGGCCCGTTTTATGACAAGAAACAAACTTTTCAATTCGCTTTTGGTCGTTGCCGCCCTCGCCGGGGCAACATCGGTCGCGGCGGCCGACATCCAGTGCCTGACCCCGATCGACGTGATCGGCACCGAGGCCAAGATCCGCGCGCATGACTATTCCAGCATCGTCTGGCTGAAGAATGCCCCCCTGTCGGATCTGACCGTGGGCTATGGCCCGGGGTCTGACCCCAAGGCCGAGATCAGCATCGTGGACGGGCAATATCATGTTGCCCATCCTGAAAATGGCACGGTCAAGGTCGATCTGAACCCTGCCGATCAAGGGGCCGCCATGCTGGTGCGCGCCACGCCGACGGCCTGGGCCGATGCCGGCACGCTGGAGGATCTGCTGGACCTTGCCTCGCTGAACGCGGCGCTGAGTGCGCGGATCAAGGAGATGGGCTGCACAGGCGACGCCACCCTGCCCTTTCGCATCACCGCCCATGCCGATGAGGTGCAGTGGAGCGTGGACGGCGAGCCTGAAAAGGCGCTTGGCACCATCACCGATACGGAGGTGATCATCGTCGGCGTCTATTCCAACCACGACAAGGCCAACACCTTCATGTCGCCGGGCTTCAGCCTGCATGCGCATGTGCAGGTGCCAAGCACGGGCCTCGCCGGCCATGTGGTCGAGGCAACCCTGGCCGACGGCGCGGTTCTGCAACTGTCGGCTGTTGAATGACCCGCGGTTGACCCGCGTAAAAACCCCAGTTGAAAAGTCTCTGACATGAAACCGCGGATGAAATTCCACCTCGTCTTCTCGCTGCTGATGGGCGCGATGATGGTGTTTCTGATGACCTTCGTCATCACCGCCGTGAACCTTGGGTTCGGGCCGCATTTTCTGGCGGCCTGGGCCCGGGTATTCGGGATAGCCTATGTGATCGCGGTTCCCGTGATCTTTTTCCTTGCCCCCATTGCGCGCAAGCTGACCGGTGGTCTGCTTGGCGTTCAACCCTGAAAGGACACGTCATGAACGAAGTTCTCAAGAAAGACCTGGTCGAGGCGCGCGAAGTTTGCCCCACCACGACACAACGCCTGCTGAAGGAAGGCGCGCTGCTGGTTGATGTGCGCGAGCCGTCCGAGGTCGCGCAGGTGGGGTTTGCCGGTTGCGACGTGGTCAACATCCCGCTGTCGCAGTTCGAGGACCGCTGGCAAGAGGTGCCGCGCGACCGCGACGTGATCCTTGCCTGCGCCGGGGGCGCGCGCAGTCTGAAAGCCACCTATTTCCTGATGTATCAGGGCTATGACCGCGTGGCGAATATGAGCCACGGCATTGCCCGTTGGGTCGACCGTGGCTTCCCGATCATCGGGTCTGCCGAAGCCGTGGCCACCTCCGAGGCGGCATCTTCGT
>JBKBOF010000167.1:0-6603 GCA_046294955.1 Paracoccaceae bacterium | reverse complement strand
ATCTGCCTTGCCGTCGTTGTTGGCAATGCGCCCCGCCACAAAGAACCAATCCGACAGACGATTCAGGTATTTGACCGCATCTGTATTGACTTCTTCCATGGTCGCCAGCTCGACCACAAGGCGCTCTGCGCGGCGACACACGGTGCGGCAAAGGTGAAGTTGTGCAGATAATGCACTGCCACCCGGTAGAATGAAGCTGCGCAGTGGTGTCAGACGTGCGTTCATCGCGTCAATTTCGTGCTCCAAGCGCTCGACCTGGCTTTCGACCATCCGCAGTGGGGTATAGGGCAAATCCTTGTCCTTATACATGTCCGGGGTGCACAGATCCGCGCCAAGATCGAACAGATCGTTCGAGATGCGGGCAAGGGCAGCATCCATTTCAGCATCTGCCTGCTGGCGTGCCAGCCCAACCGTGGCATTGGTTTCATCCACAGTGCCATAGGCCGACACCCGCAAAGAGTGTTTGGCCACGCGCGCGCCATTGCCCAGTGCCGTTTCACCAGCATCGCCGGTTTTGGTGTAGATCTTCGACAGAACGACCATCAATTGCCCCCTTTGCTGCGCAGGTAGGCAAATCCGACAATCAGCAAAACTGCAACTGCCTGCGCCGCAATGCGATAGCGCATCAGGCGGTTGGCGTGCTTGCGGTTGAAGTCTCCGCCCTTGGCAAAGCCGCCAATTCCGATCATCAGTATGACCAGAACGCCAAGGCTGGCCACGGCGGCGAGAATGAACAGCGGATCATTGAGCATGGGAATCCCCTTCCTGTCCCGCTGATTTAGGTGGCAATCACACAAAAGCGAAGCCGAAATGCTGCCAGCCCCGTTTTTCAGGGTTTTCGGACGGTCAGCCCTTTAAGATCAGCCAGTCCAAAGTACGCGTCGGCAGGATACGGCGGGCGACTGCCATAAGATAGGTTGGGGTTGTGACAAAATACCGGGCACGCGGACGTCGGCTTTCAAGCGCGCGAATCAATTTGGCGGTCACGGCACTTGGCGGCAATTCAAACCTGTCCGGGCCACGGTCTTCGTACAGCCGTTCCCGCAGGGCTGCGTATTCGTCAGAGCGGGACGAGTTTTCCCAATCGATCCACTTTTCGAAATGCGGAATCGCATTGGCCCGGATCCGGCTGGTTACCGGGCCGGGTTCGATCAGTACGACGTCAATGCCGGTGCCTTTCATTTCCATTCTGAGAACGTCAGTCAGACCTTCCATGGCGAACTTGGTTGCCACATAGGCGCCGCGCCATTTCAGCCCGACCAGGCCCAGAACCGATGAGCAGTTGATGATCCGCCCTTGCCCCTGTGCCCGCATCACTGGAATCACCCGGCGCGTCAGGTCATGATAGCCAAACAGGTTTGTCTCGAAGATTTCGCGCAGAGCGCCGCGCGGCAGATCTTCGACAGCGCCGGGGCACGCGAAGGCGCCATTGTTGAACAGGGCCGTCAACGTGCCGTCTGTTGCCTTCAGCACCTCTGCCAGGCCCGATTCGATACTGGCCTCATCGGCATAGTCGAGGCGCGGGCTGTCAAAACCTTCGAGGATCAGCCGGTCGCAATCGGCTTGCTGGCGGCAGGACGCAAACACCCGCCAACCGCGCGCCCGCAAGCCACGCGCGGCATCAAGCCCTATGCCCGAAGAGCATCCGGTGATGAGAATCGTCTTTGCCATGATCTGCCCGCCTGTTTTTTCTCTGATTAGGGGCAAACGGATGCAACGCAAAGTGAATTTGGGACTGGCTCAGGGGGCTGTGTCGGTCAGAAAGTCCATCGACATGAAGCCGTCGATCCCGTCGCCTTCGACGCGCACACGCGCCCAACCGTTGTCTTCGATCCAGACAACCGACACTGCCTCACCGCGGGTCAACTTGCCAACGACGGAGTCACGGGTTGACGGGCCAGAGCGCACATTCACCGATTTACCGATCACAAATTTGACGTCGCTTTGGTTGGCAGGGGAAACGGGTTCAGGCTGCTGCGCAGGTGCGGCTACCAGTTGTGGTGCAGGAGCCACATCCCTGACTGCAACAGTCGGTACCGATGCCGGCAGAACCAGATCAATATCTGTCGCCCGTGTTACAACGTCATCGGGAATGGCTTTCGGGGCATAGGTTTCGACCGGGGCGGGCAATTGACCCAGAAGGGCCGCCTCTTTTTCAGCCTCCATCAGGCCAAAGCGCATCTGGCCATGATCTTTGCCGCCAACCTGAAGGGCGATGAAAATTCCTGCACTCAGCAGCAGCAGCAAACGGATCATATGTGGCACCTGAATCACTTTGAAGTTCGGGATTTACCACAGTTGCGGGCAACCACGAGAGGAAAAAATCTGTCGTTTTCCCCCTTAGTCCGGTCAGGAAATTCGGTCTGGACCGGGGCCTCGGGGCGCATTACACCACATTCATGTCAGATGATGCCGATACCCCCAAGATAGAGCCGATTGAAGTGGCGGAACCGCTGTCGCGTGCCATCAGCGAACGCTATCTGACCTACGCATTGTCAACCATCATGCACCGTGCCCTGCCCGATGCCCGTGACGGGTTGAAGCCAGTGCACCGCAGGATTCTGTATGCGATGCGCGAACTGCGCCTGTCCGCCACCAGCGCATTCCGCAAGTCTGCCAAGATTGCGGGCGATGTGATGGGCAATTACCACCCGCATGGTGACGCTGCGATATACGATGCCATGGCGCGCTTGGCGCAGGATTTCAATGTCCGGTATCCGCTGGTGGATGGTCAGGGCAACTTTGGCAACATCGACGGCGATAACCCAGCCGCCAGCCGCTACACCGAAGCACGGCTGACGGCGATTGCCGAAACGCTGATGGAAGGGCTGACCGAAAACGCGGTCGATTTTCGCCCCAACTATGACGGAACGCTGGAAGAGCCGGTGGTCATGCCCGCGGCTTTCCCGAACCTTTTGGCCAATGGTTCAAGTGGTATTGCGGTCGGAATGGCGACGAACATCCCGCCGCACAATCTGGATGAGTTGATCCAGGGTTGCCACGCCATGCTGCGCAATCCCGATATCACGACCGCCGAACTTGTGGATCTGATCCCCGGTCCCGATTTTCCGACCGGCGGCGTGATGGTGGAACCGCGATCTGTGATGCTTGACGCCTACGAGAGCGGTCGCGGGTCGTTCCGCACCCGCGCGAAATGGGAGGTGGAGGATCTGGGCCGTGGCACTTGGCAGATCGTGGTCACCGAGATCCCGTACCAGGTTCAGAAATCAAAGCTGATCGAAAAGCTGGCCGAACTCATACAGACCAAAAAGATCCCGCTTCTGGCCGATGTGCGCGACGAGTCCGCCGATGATGTGCGCATTGTGCTTGAGCCGAGGGCAAAGACGGTCGAACCTGAGGTGCTGATGGGCACCTTGTTCAAGAACTCTGATCTGGAAACCCGGTTCAGTCTGAACATGAACGTGCTGATCGACGGCAAGGTGCCACGGGTTTGCAGCCTGAAAGAGGTGTTGAAGGCCTTTCTGGACCATCGCCGCGAGGTGTTGCGTCGCCGGTCAGAACACCGGATGGAAAAGATCGACCACCGGCTGGAGATCCTTGAAGGTTTCATCATCACCTTTTTGAACCTTGACCGCGTGATAGACATCATCCGCTATGACGCCGATCCCAAATCCGCGCTGATGCGTGAAGACTGGGGGAAAACGCACAAACGGGCCACGTCCGAGAAGGACTACGTTTCCCCCCCGCCGGGTGACGGCGAGCTGACCGATATTCAGGCGGAAGCCATCCTCAACATGCGTTTGCGGTCCTTGCGCAAGCTGGAGGAAATGGAGCTGATTGCCGAGCGTGACGCCTTGATGAAGGAACGCGCAGGGCTTGCCGACCTGCTGGAAAGTGACCGGCTGCAATGGAAGCAGATCGGGGTAGAACTGGAAGCAATCCGCAAGCAATTCGGTAAGGGAACAAAACTGGGCGACCGTCGGACCGCCTTTGCCGAGGCTGGTGTGATCGAAGACGTGCCCTATGAGGCAATGATCGAACGCGAGCCGATTACGGTGATCTGTTCGAAGATGGGCTGGATCCGGGCGATGAAGGGCCATGTCGATCTGGCCGCTGAGCAGAAGTTCAAAGACGGTGACGGCCCGCGCTTTGCCTTCCACGCCGAAACGACCGACAGGATCCTGCTGATCGCGGCAAACGGGCGGTTCTACACGCTGGCCGGGGCAAACCTTCCCGGCGGACGCGGTATGGGAGAGCCTGTACGTCTCATGATAGATTTGCCAAACGATGCCGAGATTGTCGATCTTACGGTGTTCCATCCGGGTGAAAAGCTGCTGGTGGCCTCAACTGCCGGTGACGGGTTCATCGTGCCCTCGGACGAGGTTCTGGCGCAGACCCGTGCTGGCAAGCAGGTCCTAACGGTCAAAGATGGGGTCACAACGGCGGTGGTCACGGTCGCAAAGGGCGATCATGTGGCCGTCGTGGGCGAGAATCGCAAGGTTCTGGTATTTCCGTTGGCTGACTTGCCCGAAATGGTGAAGGGCAAGGGTGTTCGGATGCAGAAATACAAGGACGGTGGCTTGTCAGACGCCATCACCTTTACGCTGGCCAACGGATTGTCATGGAAAGACCCGGCTGGCCGGACCCGCACCGAGACCGATTTGACCGAATGGCTGGGCCCCCGCGCCGGTGCTGGCAAAATGGCGCCGCGAGGCTTCCCGCGCGACAACAGGTTCACCTGACCACAGGGTCTGGCTGCAGGCCGCCCGTGGCCTCGGTCACGCTGTCGGCCGCGGCGCGCACAAGGGCACCAATGCGGCCTGCATCCGACAGGCCCATGCGAAATGCCGGTCCCGACACCGAAAGCCCGGCGACAGGCTCTGCATGGCTGTTGAAAATTGGGGCTGCCACGCAGCGCATCCCTTCCGCACGTTCCTGATCGTCGATGGCATAGCCGCGCTCGCGCGTGCGGGCCAGATCCCGGATCAGTGCACTTTCCAGCGTGTGTGTCAGACTGGTGAACCGTTCCATCCCCTTGCTTGCAAGGATGCGTCGCACCCGGTCTTCGGGGTACCAAGCCAGCAAAGCCTTGCCGATGCCAGAGACATGCATCGGGGCTTTGGTCCCTGGGGGAAAGAACGCACGGATCGCCTCATGTGTTTCGACTTGCGAGAGGAAAAGCACCTCGTTTCCTGCCTCAATACCCAAGTTGGCGGTTTCGCCGGTATCGCGCATCAGGGCATCCATCGGCTGGCGGGCGCGTTCGACCACCTTGGTCCGGCGCAGGAACGCGGTTCCGACGCGAAATCCCCCCGGACCGATATGCCAGAGCTGTCCCGGGTCTTCACATTCGACCATGCCATGGCTTTGCAGTGTCACCAATGCCCGGAATACGGTTGCAACAGCTGCGCCACTTTCGCTGGCGAGTTCTGATAACGTCAAGCCGGGCCTCGCCGCCACCAGCGACAACAGGGCAAGGCCGCGATCCAGCGCCTGCACCGTGTTCTGATCGGTCTTGTCATTGAAGGCTTTTGGCCGTCCGCGTGGACGGGAGGTTTGTGTCATCTGAGTTGTGCCCAAAGTTGAAAAACATCTAACCTCTGATTTGAATGGAAAATATCATGTTTTCTGAATAATGAAAAATCTTTTCGAAAAAATTGTTCTGACTCGGTCAGCCAATTAAGGTTCTGCCAGATCAACCCGAGGAGCCATCATGTATTCCCAGAACCCAGTCTTCATCCCCGGGCCGACCAACATGCCCGAGGTTATTCGCAAAGCGTGCGACATGCCCACAATCGACCATCGGTCGCCTGCGTTCGCCCGCATGTTCAAGCCCGCTGTCGCAGGGGTCCGCCGCGTGTTGAAGATGGCCGAGGGAGAGGTGATCATCCTGCCATCGACTGGCACGGGGGGATGGGAAGCGGCGATATCAAACACTCTGTCGCCCGGAGACACCGTGCTTGCCGCCCGGTTCGGCATGTTCAGCCATCGCTGGATCGATATGTGCCAACGTCACGGCCTGAATGTGCAAATCATCGAAACCCCGTGGGGCCAGGGGGCACCTCTCGACAAGATCGAGGCGGCGCTGACGGCCGACACCGGCGGCAAGATCAAAGCTGTTCTGGCCACGCACAATGAGACAGCGACCGGCGTGCGGTCGGATATCGCCGGGATACGCCGCGCGATGGATGCGGCCGGTCATGACGCCTTGTTCTTCGTGGATGGTGTGTCGTCGATCGGATCGATGCCCTTCGACATGGGGGCTTGGGGCGTTGATATCGCCGTCGCCGGAAGCCAGAAGGGCTTCATGCTGCCTGCCGGGCTTGCCATCCTTGGCATCAGCCCGAAAGCCATCGTTGCAATGGACTCGGCGACCCTGCCACGCACCTTCTTTGATTTCCGGGATATGCTGAAAAGCTATGCTGCTGGCGGCTATCCCTACACCCCGGCTGTTGGCCTGATTGCAGGGTTGGCGCGGGCCATCGAGATGTTGGAGGATGAGGGATTGGAGGCGGTCTATGCCCGTCATCACCGCTTGGCCGAGGGCGTGCGTCGCGCGGTCGCGGCATGGGGAATGACGCCCTGTGCCGTCGCCCCCGCCCTGTATTCTGATACCATCACCGCAGTGGTGGTTCCCGACGG
>JBKBOF010000166.1:0-6616 GCA_046294955.1 Paracoccaceae bacterium | reverse complement strand
GGGCGCTGTTGCCAAGATGCTGGGACGAGACTTCATCGGGATCGAGCGGGAAGAGGCGTATCGCAAGGTCGCCGCCGACCGAATCGCACGCATCCGCAAATTCGATGCCTCTGGGCTGGAGGTCACTGGGTCAAAGCGTTCCGAACCGCGCGTGCCTTTTGGTCAGGTTGTCGAACGCGGCATGTTGCGCCCCGGCGAAGAGTTGTATTCGCTTGGCAATCGCTACAAGGCCAAGGTTCGCGCTGATGGCACCTTGGTTGGCAATGACGTCAAGGGATCGATCCATCAGGTCGGGGCCGCCTATGAGGGCGCGCCGTCCTGCAACGGTTGGACCTATTGGCATTTCAAGCGCGACGGCAAGATGATCCCGATCGACATCCTGCGCCAACAGATCCGCGCCGAAATGGAGGCCGATCAGGCCCGTCCGAACTGATGGCTGGGCAATAAGCCCGGCCCTTTTACCGAAATCAGGTTTACGCCTGCACCGCAGTCCGCCTGCGGTGCCACTTGCCCCGCCATGCCCGCATGGCGGGGCCTTTTCAGGCCTATGCCCGAGGAACAGACCCGCGACTGACGTCATCACAGCGCCACAGCCTTGCAGACCAATCAGGCAAAGGGTCTTGCACACTCTTGTCACGCGACGGGTTCCGCGCCACAGGGTAAAACCACATCAACCACCCGCAGGGGCAAGATATGGACGGGCAATCCGAAGTGATCATGCAGGCTCTGAACTGGCTGGATCAGGCCGGGCAGATCGCGTTGGGCTGGTTTCTGTCCCCGGCGGCGTGGTCCCAGTTTGCCCTTTTGGCGCTGGCCTATCTGCTGGCACACGTGATCGCCGGTCGTCTGTCGGTCGTGCTGACACGCCTACTGATGCCAAAGGACTCTGCGCAGGGCTTCTTTGCCACCGCCCGCCGTTTTTCACTTAAGTTCCTGCCGCTGTTGTTGCCTTTGATCGCCTATGCGCTGACTGCAGGCGGCGAAAGCCTGACTCGGTCGATATTCGGCTCGGGCGAGGTGATTGCCTTTGGCAAACGGGTGTTCTTGTTTCTTGCGGCTCGCGCCTTGGTCAGCCATGTGCTGACGGACACGTTCCTGCACCTGTTGAGTAAATATGTGCTGATTCCGGTCGCGGCGCTTTATGCGCTGGGACTTTTGGACGAGATCACGCTGGCCTTGGCCGAAACGCGGGTCGAGCTGGGCAATATCCAGTTTTCCGCCCTGTCGCTGATCCGTGGCGTGATTGCCGGGGCCCTGTTGTTCTGGCTTGGCACCTGGTCAAACCGGCAATCGGCCAGCTATATCAAATCACAGCAGGATCTGCGTCCCGCCACCCGCGAACTGGCGGTCAAAGCCGTCGAGATCATGATCTTCGGCGCGGCATTCCTGCTGTTGATGAGCATCATGGGCATCGACCTGACCGCCATTGCCGTTCTGGGTGGGGCGCTGGGCGTCGGGATCGGGCTTGGGCTGCAACAGATCGCCGCCAACTTCATCTCGGGCATCATCCTTCTGGTCGAAGGCCAAACCACGGTGGGCGACTATGTGGAACTCGACGGTGGCGAAAAGGGCACCATCGTCAAGATGACCGCCCGCGCCTGCGTGCTTGAAACGTTTGACGGCAAGTGGATCGTGGTGCCGAACGAACATTTCATCACCAGCCGGGTGATCAACTATTCCGATCAGGGCAGTGCCAACCGCTATGAGGCTGAATTCTCGGTCAGCTATGATACCGACATCAACCGGGTGCCTGCCATCATCGAGGCTGCGGTCGCCCGCTTGCCTTTTGTACTGCAAAAGCCCGATGGTCCGGATTGCGAGCTGAACGGATTTGGCGAGTCATCGGTGGATTTCGTGGTTGAATACTGGGTGAACGGTATCGACGACGGGGTGCACAAGTACAAGTCCGACGTTCTGTTTGCGATCTGGAACGCATTGAAGGCGGAGGGCATTGAAATGCCGTTCCCGCAGCGGGTTGTGCATCTTAGACCCGCCGCTTCTGCATGACGGATGCGCTTGTCATAGGCGCCGGCCCTGCCGGGTTGATGGCGGCCGAGGAATTGGCACAGGCCGGGCATCGGGTCGTGCTGGCCGAAGCAAAGCCTTCCCCCGCACGCAAGTTTCTGATGGCAGGAAAGTCAGGGCTGAACGTGACAAAGGCCGAACCGTTACAAGCCTTTGGTGCCGCCTTTGACAGTGATTGGCTTGCGCCGATGCTGGCTGAGTTTGGCCCCGATCAGGTTGCCGCATGGTGTAAGGATCTGGGACAGGATGTTTTCACCGGCTCATCGGGGCGTGTGTTTCCGGTTGCGATGAAGGCGTCCCCCTTGCTGCGGGCATGGCTGCACCGCTTGTCTGGTCAAGGTGTGGATCTGCGCACGCGCTGGCGGTGGCAGGGGTGGCAGGATGGGTCGTTTGCGTTTCAAACGCCGGACGGCCTGCACCTTCTGCGCCCGCGCGCCACGGTTTTGGCACTGGGCGGGGCAAGCTGGGCGCGGCTTGGCTCGGACGCGGCGTGGGTTCCGTGGCTGAATGAACGGGGTGTGGACATTGCACCGTTTCGTCCCGCGAACATGGGCTTTTCGGTGGAGTGGTCGCCCCATATGGCCCGCTATTTTGGCCAGCCGATCAAAACCGCGCTTTTGACCGCTGGACCGCTGAGTGTCCGGGGGGAATTCGTTCTGTCGGCGCGCGGTCTGGAAGGCAGCGCCATCTACGCCCTGAGCCGGGTGCTGCGCGACGGCGCCAGCTTGGTCGTGAACCTGTTGCCCGATGTGTCGCCTGACAGCTTGCGCGCCCGTATCGACCGGCTGAAACGATCTGATACGTTGGGCAACCGCTTGCGCAAGCTTGGCCTTCCACCCGCTGCCAGTGCCTTGGTGATGGAGTTTGGCCGCAGCCTTCCGCTTGGACAGGCGCTGACCGCCTTGCCAATTCCCCTTGTTGGTCCCCGACCGATCAACGAGGCGATTTCGTCAGCCGGAGGGGTGATGCGGCAGAGTGTAACCGAAGGGCTGGAATTGCGCGCCATTCCGGGCACGTTTGTCAGCGGAGAAATGCTGGACTGGGAGGCCCCGACTGGCGGCTACCTGCTGACCGGGTGCTGGGCCAGTGGGCGATGGGCTGGTCGCCACGCGGCAGGTGCCTGAGAGTTTTCCATAGATGTCCGGAATTTTGCCAAATCGCAGCCGTTTTTCGGCAGTAGGGCTTATCCGTTCCGACATGAAAGGAAAATTGATGCGTATGATGGTTGCTGCAACCTTGGTTGCCGTGTGTCTTCCCGCTTCGGCTATGGCCTGCGCAACGCCGTCGGGGGCCACAACGCTCGAGTCGGGGATGATCCAGTGGATCAACCAGCAACGTCAGGCCAACGGTTTGAACCCGTTGAAGCCTTCATCCAAGTTGAAATCCGCAGCCCAAGGTCACGCCTGCGACATGGCAACCCGTGGGTATTTCAGCCATCAGCGGGCAGGCGGGCCTGATTTGTCGGGGCGGGTCAAATCCAATGGCTACCGCTTTCGCCGGGTGGCCGAGAATATCGCCAAATCCCGGGCGGCGGACGTGGGCGCTGCGGCGAATATCTGGCGCAAATCCCCGCCGCATTGGTCTAATATCCTGAAACCAGGGGTCAGTGAGATTGGGCTTGGCGTCGCGACCGATGGCGGCAGCACCTATTGGGTGATGAACATCGGCCTTCAGCGTTAAGGGTCAGGCTTTGCTTTGACCGCCGGCCACCCTGACGGTGCCGTTCGGGGTGGCCGGCATGTCCGGTGCCGGCCCTTGCCAAAAGCAAAGGCGGATATGGTCGCCGAATTCCGCCGATGTCAGATGGTCCCATGCCATGCCAAAGCCTTCCATCAAAAGCCCTTCGGCATAGAACGTGATTTCCTCGGCTTCCAACGTTTCGCCATTCGCATCTGACCAGAGTCCGTCCTTGTGCCAAAGCACATAGGCTTCGATATCCGGGTGACGCGTTGCAAGGCGCCACAGTGGATCGAGAAAGGCTTCGACTTCGGGCATGGCTGTGATCCTGCGAACGGCATCTGTGACATGTCAGCCTTTGCCGCATCAGGCAAGAACCGGAAGGCCGCCGCGTCTTTGCGTTTTAGCGACGCGCCATGGCCAGCCGGATCAACGCGCGCTCCATCACGGCCATGCCCGGCGCGCGTGAGGCGGACCGCAAGGTAAGATCGGTATCAAGCAGAACCGATACCGAGGTTTCCAGCGACCGCATGCCCAAAGCCTGTGCTTGCCGTTGCATCTGATCCCGCCTTGGCCCAAAAACACGGGCCTTTTGCAGACCCATGGCTGGCCCCCCCGGATCGGACGCGGCCATGTGCAAAGCGCGGAAATGGCGCAGGGCCTGAATACACAGAGTCACTGGCAATATGCCCTGACCTTCCAGCCTCCGGATCAGCAGGCCAATTTCAGACGCCTTGCCATCGGCGACCGCCATCAGAAGATCATCCACCTCTGCCTCTATCGTCGCGGGCGCCATGGTTGCAACGTCAGCCGGGGTAAGCGGTGTCGCATCGCCATATTTATAAAGCGCAATCTTTTCTAGTGTCTGACGAAAATCACCAGGGTCGAGTGCGCGTGACAGGGTGGTCAGATCGGCCATCGCATCACGGTCGATGCTGGTCAGCCCCGCTTTTTTCAGGGCGTCTTCAATTTCTTCGCGTGTTGGCGGATCATCATACAAAACCGCGCAAAAGGCGTTCGGGTGCTTTTCGAACAGCGTTCGCAACGCGGATTTCGCAGTCAGGTTGCCGGCCGTCACCACGATGCTGGCATCCCCCGGTTTCCAGTCCTTCAACGCCGCCGCAATCGTGCTGGCCAGGGTGTCGGTTGCGTCTTCGACAAAGGCGACCCGCTGGCCGGGGAAGAAGCCAATCGCCTTGACCGCATCCATCAGGGCCGCCCCATCCTTGCGCAGATCGGCGGCGGGGATACGGGTCAGACGCATCTCGCCTTCGCCTTCAGGGCCGATCAATGCAGCGATCACTTCTTGCCGTTTAAGGGCGACACGCATCGCATCGGCCCCAGCAATCAATAGTCCGGCCTTGCCGGGATCGGGCCTGGCAAAGTAGCGGCTGGCCTCGACCCCTTTCAGGATCATGCCCAGCTGCCTGCCGTTGCAATCATTCGCGTAACGATCTGGTCCGCCAGAATCCGCATCAAGCGATACGCGGCATCCTGTTCTGCGGCGAGGCCTGCAACACTGCTTCCGGTTGCCGAGTAGGCGGTAAAGCTTTGCACCCGCCCGCCGGTAACCCGCTGAGCGGTTTCGCGACTGGTCAGGGTCCAGTCGATATGTCCGGTCAAATGATACCGGGTGATCGCATCTTCGGGCGTGATGCCCAGATTGGCCACGTCCGTCACGATGGAATAGGCAAGATCGAAGCGGGCCGCCTCGGGCCTGCCCAGACGCTCTTCCAGACGTTCAACCAGATCAAAACCGCGCTTGTCTGATGGGTCTGCGACCCTGATCCGCCCCTGCAGTCCAGCCGCCGCGCCGCCGGGCCCGTAGGCCGGTGCAAAGCCACATGCCATCAAGGCAAGTGGCGCAAAAAGCACATATCGGCGGTTATACAACGACATTTATGATACGCCCCGGCACGACGATGATTTTCTTCACCGGCTGTCCGGCAAGGAACCTGATCACATCCTCATTCGCGAGTGCAATCTTTTCAACCTCTGATCCGGGCATTTCCTTGGGCACGCTGATTTCCGCCCGGCGTTTGCCATTGATCTGGATCGGCAGAATGACGGTATCATCAATCAACAGCGCCGGGTCGGCTTTGGGCCAGATCGCCTGGCAGCATAGCCCTTGACCGCCTTGATTGGTCCAGATCGACTCGGCGATATGCGGCACCATGGGTTGCATCAACTGCGCCAGAATGCGGATTGCCTCTTTCATCACTGGGGTTGAGGCATTGGCCTTGGCCAGCGTGTTGGTAAAGCCGTAAAGCACGGCAATCGCCTTGTTGAAGGCAAAGCTCTCGATGGCCTTGGTCACCTCGTCGATGGCTTTTGCGGTGGCGCGACGCAGATCGTCATCACCGTCGCCGACATGATCGGCCGGCATGTCCCCGATCCGCGAAGACAGGGTCCAGACCCGGCTCAGATGCCTGAACGCGGCCTCGGCTCCTGAAGATGTCCATTCCACATCGCGCTCGGGCGGGCTGTCCGACATCACGAACCAACGCGCCGTATCGGCACCGAAGGATGCGATGATATTCATCGGATCAACCACATTCTTCTTTGATTTCGACATCTTGGCCGAAGGGATCACCTCGACCTTGGTGCCGTCGGCCAGCGTTGCCCCGGTGTCAGACCGGATGATGTCTTCCGGCAGATGATACACAGGCCGGCCGTTGGCATCGGTGGTCTTGTAAATCTCGTGCGTGACCATGCCTTGGGTGAACAGCGCGTTGAACGGCTCGATCGCACTTTCCGGCAGATGCCCGGTTTTGGACATCGCACGGGCGAAGAACCGGGAATACAGCAGGTGCAAAATCGCATGTTCGATCCCGCCGATGTATTGATCGACGTTCATCCAGTAGTCGGCATCGGGAATCGAGGTTGGCGTCGCCGCACGCGGACTGGTGAAGCG
>JBKBOF010000165.1:0-6617 GCA_046294955.1 Paracoccaceae bacterium | reverse complement strand
CTATGCCGCAAATTCTGCCGGGATGACGGCCCGCATCGGGGCCACCTATCCCCTGACCGCCAGTTTCCGGGCCGTGGACGGTATCAATATTGGCTCGGATGTGCGCATGGCCGGGTTGAAAGTCGGCACCATTTCGGACCTGCGTTTGAACCCGGAAACCTTTTTCGCGGATGCGACCATCCGGCTGCGCGCTGATGTTCTGTTGCCGGATGACAGTGCGATCCTGATTTCATCCGAAGGTCTGTTGGGTGGCAACTTCGTCGAAATCATCCCCGGTGGATCTCTGGAAAACCTCTCTCCCGGGGACGAGATCGAAGATACCCAAGGCGCCGTCAGTCTGATCACGCTGCTGCTGAAGTTTGTCGGTGGAAAATCTGACGAACCCTCCGCCGGGGCTGTCGAATGAAACGCCTGTGCCTTCTGGTGCTGAGTCTTGCCGCTTGGCCGGTCCTTGCACAAGACATGGCGTCGGCCCCCGGCGGCACAGTGCGGTTTCTGGACAAGGTCACTGGCAAGGTCGCGGATCTTTCCTTGTCGCGCGGCCAATCGGTGGTTCAGGGCCGTCTAACGGTGCAGTTGGACGAATGTCGTTATCCCAGGGACAACCCGGCCGCTGACGCGCAGGCGCATCTGACAATCATGGATGCCACCGCGACCGCGCCACTGTTCTCAGGTTGGATGCTTGCCTCCAGCCCGGCATTGTCGGCCATGGACCACCCGCGTTACGATGTCTGGGTGTTGTGGTGCGAGTCTGGCTTTGTCGCACCCGAGGTGACGGAACCAGTCGCAGATCCGGATGCCCCGGTGGAAGAAATCAACGAGGGATAAGGCGCGTAGCCGGGCGGGTCGAATTGTGCGCTGTGCACCAGTGCCCGCTGCAGTTGGCGATGATACTCGGCACGCGGAATTTCCTCGGCCCCCAGACTGGCCAGATGCGGCGTCAGGAATTGGGTGTCAAACAGTGTAAAGCCACCCGCGCGCAACCGATGCATCAGCCACGCCAAGGCGATCTTTGATGCGTTCGTGCGGCGTGAGAACATCGACTCGCCAAAGAAGGCACTCCCCAGCACCACGCCGTACACCCCGCCGATCAGGTCCGCGTCGTCCCAGACCTCCAGACTGTGGGCATGGCCGGACTTGTGCAGCGCGGCATAAAGCGCAAAGATCGGAGCGTTGATCCACGTCTCGTCGCGGTCGGCGCAAGCCGTGACGACACCTGCAAAGTCACTGTCCACCCGCACCTGGTAATCGGCGCGCAGGATTGCACGGTGCAGGCTGCGCGAGATATGGAACCGGTCAAGCGGAAAGACACCGCGTCGGCGTGGATCGACCCAATGGATTTCGGGGTGGACCGAGGATTCGGCCATCGGGAATATCCCCATCGCATAGGCACGCAGCAAGATGTCGGGGGTGATGTCGGTCCGATGGGGCATCGCTGCTTGCTTTGTCAGAAAGAGTGGCAAGAAAAGCATGAAGGGGGCCATCAGGCCCCCTTCACGGTCTTATCCGAATTGTGCGGCCAGCCATTTTTCCAGCCAGTGGATGTTGTACTCGCCCGCCTGAATGTCAGGTTCGGCCAACAGCGCATGGAACAGCGGCACCGTGGTATCGACGCCATCCACAATCAATTCGCCCAAAGCCCGTTTCAGCCGGGACAGCGCCTCGGGGCGGTCGCGGCCATGGACGATCAGCTTGCCGATAAGACTGTCGTAATAGGGTGGGATTGAATATCCGCCATACAACGCCGAATCCATCCGCACGCCAAGTCCACCGGGCGCGTGGAACACCCTAACGCGACCGGGGCAGGGCGAGAAGTTCGGAAGTTTTTCCGCGTTGATCCGCACCTCGATGGCGTGACCGTTGATTTCCAGCTCATCTTGCGTAAACGACATCGGCAAGCCCGAAGCGACGCGGATCTGTTCGCGCACAAGATCAACGCCGAAGATGTATTCGGTTACCGGATGCTCGACCTGCAAACGGGTGTTCATTTCGATGAAATAGAACTTGCCGTCCTCATACAGAAATTCGACCGTGCCCGCGCCGATGTAATTGATCTTGGCCACCGCATCGGCACAGATCTTGCCGATCTCGGCCCGCATTTTCGGGGTGATCGACGGGCCGGGGGCTTCTTCGAACACCTTCTGGTGGCGGCGCTGCAACGAGCAGTCGCGTTCGCCAAGGTGAACAGCCTTGCCCTTGCCGTCGCCAAACACCTGAATCTCGATATGGCGCGGCTTTTGCAGGTATTTCTCGATGTAGACTTCGTCATTGCCAAAGGCGTTCTTGGCCTCGGACCGGGCGGTGCGGAAGGCAACTTCCAGCTCGGCGGCGTTCTTGGCCACCTTCATGCCGCGCCCGCCGCCACCTGCGGTGGCTTTGATGATCACCGGAAAGCCAATTTTCTCCGCCACGCCGATTGCGGCCTCAAAGTCCGGCACGCCGCCATCGGACCCCGGCACCACCGGAATCCCCAAGTCCATCGCGGTGACTTTGGCGGTGATCTTGTCGCCCATGATGCGGATATGTTCCGCATTCGGGCCGATGAAGGTCAGGCCGTGGTCTTGCAGAGCCTGCGCAAAGCTGGCGTTTTCCGACAAAAAGCCATACCCTGGATGCACCGCCTGCGCGCCGGTGATCTCGCAGGCCGAGATGATCGCGGCCTTGTTCAGATAGCTTTCCGAACTGGGCGCAGGGCCGATGCAGATCGACTCGTCCGCCATGCGGACATGCATGGCGTCGGCGTCGGCGGTGGAATGGACGGCGACCGATTTGATCCCCATCTCGCGGCAGGCGCGGATCACGCGCAGCGCGATTTCCCCCCGGTTGGCGATCAGGATTTTTTCAAACATCAGGGTCACTCGATGATCAACAAGGGCGCGCCAAATTCAACCGGAGTGCCATCCTCGACCAGAATCCGCTTGACCACCCCCGCACGCGGCGCCGGGATATGGTTCATGGTTTTCATGGCTTCGATGATCAACACGGTCTGCCCTTCAGCCACCGTCGCGCCGATGGTGATGAAGGGGGTCGCACCGGGTTCGGCCGCCAAATAGCAAGTGCCGACCATGGGCGAGGTTACGGCGCCCGGATGCTGTGCCGGATCGTCCAACGCCGCAATGGGCGCGGTCGTTGCGGCGGCGGCTTGCGCGGCCGGGGCATAGACCGGGGCAGGGCCCGCCACTTGCGTTGTCACGATATTTGCCTGTTTGACCACGCGCACTTCCAGACTGTCGTCCTCGCCATATTCGCGCTTAACGCTCAACTCGGTCAATTCGTTCTTGTTCAGAAGTTCTGCGAGGGCCGAGATAAAGGCCACATCTGCGTCGGGGGAATGTTTGCTCATGCCGTCCTCTGTTGGCGTTTGTGCCAGTTGGTGACCGTCTTGCCATGGCGCAGGGGCCTCGGTCGGGGCTGTCCGCTTATAGCCCGCGTTTTCGGGCGAGAAAAGCACCCATTCGGGTGTGCAAAAATTGGGCAGTCCCACAGGGGCGGGCGGAATTTCTGCTATTCGTCAAAATTTACCATTTGATAAAAAAAATGACCTGTGCCAGCCTTTTCCCAAAGACGACAAGAGGGAGACAACGGCCCATGACCAACAGCCCGCTTACGCCCGGCATCGCGCCTGCACGCCTGCCAGCCGCGAAGATCGCCGGAAACTTTGCCGATCACACCCCGCCGCTTGACGCGCACGAGGCGCATGTAGCAGCCGACCGGTGCTATTTCTGTCACGACGCGCCTTGCGTGACCGCTTGCCCGACAGCTATCGACATACCGCTGTTCATCCGCCAGATCGCCACTGGCACGCCCGAGTCTGCGGCGACGACGATCTGGACGCAAAACATCCTTGGCGGCATGTGCGCCCGGGTCTGTCCGACCGAAACGCTGTGCGAAGAGGTTTGCGTGCGCGAGGTGGCCGAAGGTAAGCCGGTGGAAATTGGACGCCTGCAACGCTTTGCCACCGATACGGCGATGGCGGCGGGCCTGCACCCGTTCACGCGGGCGGCGGTGACCGGCAAATCGGTGGCGGTTGTCGGGGCAGGGCCTGCGGGTCTTGCCTGCGCGCATCGGTTGGCGATGCACGGACATGACGTCGTAGTGTATGAGCGGCGCGCGAAATCGGGCGGGTTGAACGAATATGGCATCGCCAGTTACAAATCGACCGGTGGCTTTGCGCAGGCCGAGGTGGAATGGTTGCTGCAAATCGGCGGCATCACAGTAAAAACCGGGGTGGAACTGGGCCGTGACCTGTCGTTGGACGGGTTGCTGGCCGACCATGACGCCGTATTCCTTGGCATCGGGCTGGGCGGGGTGAATGCCCTGCGCGCGGTGGGTGAGGACAAGGCGGGGGTGTTCAATGCTGTCGATTTCATTGCCGAGTTGCGCCAGACGACGGACCTGACCACGCTGCCCGTGGGCCGCGATGTGGTGGTGATTGGTGGCGGCATGACAGCGGTGGATGCGGCTGTTCAGTCAAAACTGCTGGGGGCGGAAAACGTGACCATCGTTTACCGGCGCGGGCAGGAGAAGATGTCTGCCAGCACCTATGAGCAGGACCATGCCACCAGCACCGGCGTGCGGATCATCTGCAACGCCGCCCCGGTGGCTGTGCATGGCAATGGCACGGTTCGCGAGGTGGAGTTCGGTTATATGGCCGACACGGCCGACGGGTTGAAGCCCACCGGCGAGACGTTCCGGCTGAAGGCGGATCAGGTGTTCAAGGCCATCGGCCAGACCCTGACCGGCGCACCTGATGGGGTCACATTGGACGGTGGCAAGATTGCCAGCCTACCGGCACGGGTCTGGGCCGGGGGAGATTGCGCCGCTGGCGGTGACGATCTGACCGTGACCGCCGTGGCGCAGGGACGCGATGCGGCTGAACAGATCAACACGTTCCTGAGGGGGTAAGCACATGGCCAATCTGACCACCGACTTCATCGGCATCAAGTCGCCAAACCCGTTCTGGCTGGCTTCGGCCCCGCCGACTGACAAGGAATACAACGTCCGCCGCGCGTATCAAGCCGGATGGGGGGGCGTGGTGTGGAAAACCCTTGGCTCCGAAGGGCCGCCGGTGGTGAATGTCAACGGTCCGCGCTATGGCGCGATCTGGGGCGCGGATCGTCGGCTTCTTGGGCTGAACAACATCGAATTGATCACCGACCGCCCGCTGGAGGTCAACCTGCGCGAGATCAAATCGGTCAAGCGTGACTACAAGGACCGGGCGATGATCGTGTCGCTGATGGTTCCTTGCGATGAGGAGTCATGGAAAGCCATCCTTGCCCATGTCGAGGATACCGAGGCCGACGGGGTGGAGCTGAACTTCGGTTGCCCGCATGGCATGGCCGAACGCGGCATGGGATCGGCCGTGGGGCAGGTGCCGGAATATATCGAAATGGTGACGCGCTGGGTGAAACAACACAGCCGGATGCCCTGCATCGTGAAACTGACGCCGAATATCTCCGATATCCGCAAACCGGCCGAGGCGGCAAAGCGCGGCGGGGCAGATGCGGTCAGCCTGATCAACACCATCAATTCGATCACCTCTGTCAACCTTGACAGCTTCAGCCCCGAGCCGATGATCGACGGCAAGGGCACGCATGGCGGCTATTGCGGCCCGGCGGTCAAGCCGATCGCGCTGAACATGGTGGCCGAGATTGCCCGCTCGCCCGAAACCCATGGTCTGCCGATTTCCGGCATCGGCGGCGTCACGACATGGCGCGACGCGGCCGAATTCATGGCGCTGGGGGCGGGGAATGTGCAGGTCTGCACCGCGGCGATGACCTATGGCTTCAAGATCGTGCAAGAGATGATTTCCGGCCTGTCACAATATATGGACGACAAGGGCATGACCGCGACTGCCGATCTGGTCGGGCGTGCGGTGCCCAATGTCACCGACTGGCAGTTCCTCAACCTCAACTACGTCACCAAAGCCCAGATCAATCAGGACGCCTGTATCAAATGCGGACGTTGCTACGCCGCGTGTGAGGATACCAGCCATCAGGCCATCTCGATGTCGCCCGATCGGGTGTTCACGGTGATGGATGACGAATGTGTGGCCTGCAATCTGTGCGTCAACGTCTGCCCGGTGGAAGACTGTATCACCATGGTCGAGATGCCCAAGGGTGCCATTGATCCGCGCACCAAAACCCCGGTGGGCGATTATGCCAACTGGACGACCCACCCGAACAACCCGTCCACGCTGAAGGCGGCTGAATAGTCTCTAGCGCGCGCCGGGGCTTTGCAGCCTTTGGCGCGCCGACCGCGTCAGTTGTTTCTGGGTCGCTCCGGTGCGGTTGCGCAGATGCATCGCTGCAAAGACCGGTTGACGGATCACCGGGGCTTCGCGGACCACAAGGTAGCCGCCTGCCGCCACCAGATCGCGGGCCTGCTGATCCATCACATACCCCGCCCCGCCAAGACGGGCGAGCAACAGCGCCACTGCACTGCTTTGCCCCACCGACAGGGGGGCCGTCGTCAGGTGTGGCAAAAGCTGGCGATGTACCGTTTCAAACGCGGGCGAGAAATTGGCACAGATATAGCGGTCCGCCGTGATGTCGGTCAGGCTTTCGCTGTCGGTTGAAATCAGCCGATACGGGATCTCGGCCACCGATTCAAAGAAC
>JBKBOF010000164.1:0-6673 GCA_046294955.1 Paracoccaceae bacterium | reverse complement strand
GATCGATGGTCGGCAACCACAATCGCGATCTGCGCGCGTTCGCCTTGCCCAGCGATCACATCGCGCGCCAGATCTTCCACGGCACGTTGCAGGTTTGCGCTCAAGGTCAGATGGAGGTGGTTGCTGGCGGGGTCTTCGGCGCGTGCGCGATCGGCCAGATGCGGAGCAAGCGCCGGGAAGGGGCGGCGCAGATGCGCAACAGGTTCGCGCAACGCACCATCGGCCATGTTCTCGGGGACAATGCCGTCACGCAGCGCCCGCGCCAGCACCCGTTCGCGGGCGGCAACAGCGCGTGCATGCGCGCGGTCGGGCCGGCGCGATTCCGGCGCCTGCGGAATGGCCACCAGAAGGGCGGCCTCGGCCGGCGTCAGGCGCTTCGGTTCCTTGCCGAAATAGGCAAAAGAGGCCGCTCGCACGCCCTCCAGATTGCCGCCAAACGGGGCGAGGTGCATGTAAAGCTGAAGGATCTGGTCCTTTGACAGCCGCCGTTCCAGCGCCCAAGCAACCCGCATCTGTCGGGCCTTGCCGCCAAACTTGCCGGTGCCGCTGTCTTCAAGCAGCCGCGCGACCTGCATTGTCAAAGTGGATCCACCCGAGATCACGCGCCCGTTGCGCAGGGCCTGTGCGACGGCGCGGGTCATGGCTCGCAGATCCACCCCGCTGTGGTCCCAATACCGCTTGTCCTCATAGGCGATCAGCATGTCACGATAGTTGGGGTCCACCCCACCTGGGCCAACAGCCATGCGCCAGCGCCCGTCAGCCACGGTATAGGCGCGCAGCAACACCCCGTCCCTGTCGGTCACTTCAACCGACGTTTCAAGCACCAAGGACGGCAAATCGGTCCGGTCGATCCAGTCGTCCCAAGCGTCATGGGCCAGCCCTGTCAGGAACAGGCCCGCAGCCAGCGCAAAGACCAGACGGGCGCGCATCATTCGGTGATCTTCATCCGGCCCGTGTCACTGCGGGCGCGAAAACCAGGGCGATACATGTCTTCGACCGATGCGGCCGGATGGTGGAATTCGCCCGGTGATACCGCGCGCACGATGTAGCCCAGGCGGAACGGTTCCGGACCTGTGCGGTCAATCGCGGCCAGGAACCGGTCCTGGCGGAATTCACTATGCGTAACCTCGCCCTCAAGGTTCAGCCAGTCAAGGTTTGCGATCGAGCCGCCTGAAATCAGGTTCGGATTTTCTATCTCGAATCCGGCGGGCAAGGGGTCGTTGACCATCAAGCGGGCCTCACCCCGGCCAAAGGACGTCACGTCCAATACCGCCACCAATCGGTCGCCCATGCGGATGGCCCCCAGATCGGCAGGTTGACCATCAAGGGTATAGTAACTGCGGCTGATCGCATAGCCGCTGCCCCCTGCAGGTTCGGGGTCTGTTGGCGCACCAAATGCCGTGAGCGTCAGTTGCGTGTCGGGGCCGGCGTTCTGCACCACGACCGGGCCAGTGCCAGCTGCCAGGACCTTTACCATAGGCCCGGTCAGCGCTGCCCCGTCCACCGTGATTCCGTCCAACCCCGGCCTGTCGATCAACGTATGGGTCGCCATAAGCGCCCAAGCCGCCTCTTGTGTCGAAAGCGGCTCGGCATTTGTCGAGACTCGGGTCAATAGGGCCTGCCGATGAACCGCCAGCGTGCCGGATTCGACGGCAAGCGCCAGAACTGCGGCTGCGTCGCGATAATTGGTGCCATAGTCTGTCCGGAACAGCTGCTCGGTTTCCTGCGCCATGAGCGCCGAAACCCGTGCGCCTGCCCGACGGAACATCGCATCGGCGCGCGGCTGGTCGCCATAGCTGGCCAGAGCCGCGCCAAGTTGAGCCTGCGCCAGAGCGGTTCGGAAGTCATCGCCTTTGACATCCGCAAAGTAGCGCAGATCGCCAATCGCTGCGGCCCCTTCGCGCGCCAGAACCATCAGGGCATAGGCAAGCGCCTCGCCGCCGCCGTTGGCGCTTTCGTCAAAATCCGGGGCGTAGTTCACTTGGGCGCGCAGGTTATCCAGCGCCCGGCGGAATGGCAGATCAGGCACGGCATATCCCTGCGCCCGCGCGCGGCTCAGGAAGTCGGTCACATACGAATCCAGCCACAGATCGCCATTTCCGGCCGACCACAGGCCAAAGGCACCCTCTGCCCCCTGATTTGTCAGGATTTCGCCGATGGCTTGTTCGATCCGAAGGCGGATCGTGTCAGCGCCGGGCACAGACATCGCCTTGGCAACGGTGTCAAAATACAGCAGCGGCAGTGCTTTGGAGGTAATTTGTTCGGTGCAGCCATAGGGGTAGCGATCCAACGCCGCAAGAAGGCCGGGCGCGTCCATGCGTGCCAAGGGGCCGATGGTCATGATGGCCCTGGCCGTCTCTGGTGCCAAACCGGCAAACAGGCTTTCGTCCAGCGTCAGTGTCTGACCCTTGGCAAGATCAAGCCGCGTGGTTCGAGACAGTTCGGGATCGTTTGACTGCACCGGCAGAGTGACGGTCTTGGTCAGGGTCTTGCCGTCCGGGGTGGTCAGCGAGATTTGTATACTGTGCTCGCCCGATGCACCGGCCGTCACCGGAACGTCGAACACCGCTTTGGCCTTGTCGCCCAGATCAAAACCCGATGGGACGGTGTCCAATGTTACACCCTTTCCGACCACATCCAGACCCATACGACCCGAAGGTCCGCTGGCATGGACGATTTCCAAAAGCATCCTGCTGCGGTCGCTGGGGGCCATGAACCGGGGCAGACTCGCGGTCACAACCACCGGGTCGCGCACCAGAACATCGGCGTCGGCCTGCCCCACGGCTTTGGAGGACCAAGCCACCGCCATCACCTTGACGGCACCGTTGAAGGACGGAAGGTCGAACGACGCCCGCGCAGAGCCGTCTGGGCCAACCTGCACCGGGCCAGTGAAATAGGCGACCAGTTCTTCTGTCGGCGGTGGGGCTTGCAGGCGAGCCTGCGCGCCCGCGTCGCCACCCGAGCGCACGGTGCCGGTCGCACCGTTCAGACCGTCGATCAGGCGACCGTAGATATCGCGGATGCCAACACCCAGTTTGCGTTGCCCGAAGTAGTGGCCAGACGGATCGGGCGGCGTAAAGGCCGTCAGGTTCAGGATGCCCTGATCAACCGCCGCGATAGTGACCCATGCAGCATCGCCGTCCGCCAGACCCGCAACCTTGACTGTCACATCCATTGGGCCGCGCGGCGGAGCTTCGGCCGCCGTTTCAATGGTCACGTCAAGTTTGCGCGTCCCCGGATCAACAGCGGCGTGTGCAAGGCCAAGGGCACGGGCCGGGTTTCGCCCTGCGGCCACGTCCATCGGACGCAAGACAGACGCCGTGACATAGACCCCTGCCCCCCAGTCATCGGTCACCGGCAGGGCGATCAGATTTTCTCCCATCGTTACCTCGACCGCCTGCATGGCGATCAGACGGTTCGAAAGCACCGTGATCAGCGCTGTTCCCGCGGCTCTGGGCACAAGGCGCACCGTCGCGACATCGCCGGATTTGTAGGCCGGTTTGTCCAGCGACAGGTCCAATGTGTCCGGCGTGGCAGACACATCGGCAGGCGCATACCAACCCGCGTAAAACAGGGTTGACGTTACGGCCCCTTCAGCGGATCTGACGCGCAATTCATATTGGCCCCATTGCACTGGCGAGGCGATTTCAATAGGTGCAACACCGATATCGGCTTTGCCCTCTCGCACCACTGTGCGCGAGATCACCGGCTCCCAGTTCCACGATCCAAAGCTTTGATACCACTGATAGTTTGTCTCGATCCGTGTCACTTGCCAGTCTGCCGTCATGGGGGCAGGCTTGCCATCCGCGCCAAGACCGATCACTGAAAAGCGAGCCTCGGTGCCTTCGGCGACCACTGCGTCGAACATCGGCTTGACACCGATTATCGGCGTGGATGGGCTCAGTAATTTGGTGATCCGCCGCTCGACCGGGCGGCCGGACCCTTCTGCAAGCCGAACAGTAAACAAGGCCTCCAGCGGCTGTTGGGGAGCATCCACAGCGGGCAAAATGAGGTTCAGCACCGCCGAACCGTCTTCGGCCGTACGCTCGCCGCCAAAGGATTCCAATCGTGCGTCGAAGGGTGCATCATGGGGTCCGAACACATAACCGTCAAAGCCTGCAACCTCTTTTGCGGCGCGCAACAGAACCTCGCCTTCGATTGCCAGATCCGCGGCCGCAGCGCCAAACAGGTATCTGGCCGAAAGAGTCAGGACCGGAACATCGCCAAGGCGCAGATCATAGTCGCCGACATCAAGATCAAAATCGATGCGTTCGGGCAGAAAGTCCTCGACCAGAAAGGTTTTCGAGGTCAGCGGCGGCGCATCAGGATCAGCCAGCACCTCTAGCCTCCACACGCCGCGCGGTGCGCTGCCAGAAATGGGCAAGGCAAAGACATGCCCACCGGCCCCGGTGTCCTCGACAAGCGCACGGGCATATTCCACGCCATCCGGGCGCTTCAAACGGGCGGTCAGTGGCAATCCCGGCACGGCCTGTGCGGTGCTGTCGCGGGCAAGGGCGGTGGCGTAAACGGTTTCTCCGGCCCGGTAGGCGCCCCGATCCGTGGTCAGGAATACATCGACCGGCGGTGCCGGAGGACGGCCCTCGACACCGCGATCGGACAGATCGAATTCGGGATCGGTCAGCGACAGAAAGGCAAGATCCGCGTCGCTATCGCGGGCAACGATCACGGCCGGTGCGGCGCCACCTGTCCCACGCGTCAGGCTGGGATCGAATCTTGCATAGCCCGAGGCGTCGGTTTGAACTGTGCCAAGAATTTCATTGGCGGAGGACAGAAGTTCAACTGTCACATCGGCCTTTGCGGCGGCCGTGCCGAGGCCGCGCACAAAGACGTGCAACCCGTCGACGCCCGAAATCGAGGTCAGACCAAGATCAGACACCACGAACCATTGCCAAGCGGCAGGCACTTCGTAAGGGTCTTCTCCCGGCACGACTGCCTTCAAGGCGTAAACACCCGCAGATTTATCCTTTAGCGCATCGGTCAGTGGCAGGCGGGTCAGGATATCGCGGTTGACCTCCAGTCCCACGGTCGCGCTTCCCGACCAGACCAACATGCCGATTTTGCCGTTGAAGTCGCCTTCCTGCCACTCGGCAATCGGCTGGCTGAAATATCCGCTTTGGAAAGCGCGCAGCAGATTGCGGTCGGTCACACGAAACAGGGTAAGGTCCAGCGTGTCGGTGTTCACGGTTTCCACCGGGATGGCCGCACTGTCGCCTTTGGGCAGAACATAGGACCGGCCCGGAAAGCGCACACCGGCATTGCGGTCGCGCACATAGGCCGAGATCGCCACCGACTTGGCCAGATTCTGACCATCGGCGGCAGGAAGCCCTTCGCGGAACGTCAGCGTATAGCGCGCGCCATGCTGCAAACCTTCGACACACAGATTGCGCCAGCCGTCCGATGTGACCGTCAGGCCTGGTTCGGGAAGTTGCACAAAGGTTTCATAGTCCACGCCAGACTTGGCCAGGTCTTCCGAGAAGCTGGCACAAATGCGCGGGCGCAGACTGTCGGCCTGCACCTCGTGCTCGATGATGCGAAAGCCGTATTTGCCAATCGCTGTTTCAAGTGCTGCGGCGGTATCGTCGCGTGGTTGCAATGTCTGGGCCAGACGCAGGGCTTTCACAGTATCGCGGCCCCGGCCCATCGTTTCCAGCGCGTCGGCGATCATTGCAAGAATGTTGTGGCGCAAGGGCAGGGTATCCGCACGCAGGTAGGCGTTGACGGAGGCCTGAAAGCTGCGCTCGCGCAATGCAGCCTGGTTTGATCCATTTTGGCTGCCCGACAACAAGGACAATCGCGCGTATTCCAGCCATGACTCTGGTGTGTCCGTCAGGTTTACCGCTGCCCCGGCAAACCGCATGGCGGCCGCCGCATCCCCCCGGCTTTCTGCCGCATTGGCAGCTTGCACGTGGTCTTCGGGGGAAAAGTCATTTGTTTGGTGGGCGCGGCCAAGCGTCTGTGCCTGCAGACGTGCCGCGTAGAAATCCGAACCGGAGAGAAAGTCCAACTCGTCTTGACGCGTGGCAGAAAGCCTGTCGGCACCGGGACGGGCGACAAGAACCCTTGCCGAAATCGCACCCTGATAGAACGCAGATGGACCGGGATTTGCCTTTGGAAAGCAAGATCCGTTGCGGGTGTTGTAAGTGAATGCGGTGCATTGCGCGTTGGTCAGACAAGCCTTTTCACAGGCTTCAAGCGTTGTGTCGAAGACTTGCCCAATGTCGCCACCTGGCAGATCCGTGTCTTGCGACAGGACAACGCGCTTTGCGGGCACAAGGGATTGATCCTGCGCCCAGACGGGCGGTGTCAGAAGAAGGGACGCAACCAGTAATCGGGGTAGAAACCGCATCTCAAAACCTCTTGGTCCAATGGGTCCATGATGCGCCGCGTCCTGAATTTTCGCAAGCGTCGCGGGGGTCACGGGATCCGGTTCTCCATTAAGGCGGCATTCACTTTGGTGCCGCTATGGTCCTGCAAAAGGCCCCGCAGCAGAAGGCGGAACGGGGGAACGGTTACGAATGACCATGACGGAAAAACTGGCTAAGGAACGGCGTGCCCGCTTGGCTGCCGAACGTTTGCTGGAACAGAAAAGCCGGGAATTGTTTGCCGCCAATGAAAAGCTGGCGATGCATGCCCGTGCGCTGTCGGATCAGAT
>JBKBOF010000163.1:0-6706 GCA_046294955.1 Paracoccaceae bacterium | reverse complement strand
CATCCGGGAGGGGCGCCCAAAATGTTCACGCTTACCGCCGAAGAAAACCCGGCGGGCAAGCCATGCGGGGATTGATTCTCGGATGTTTGATTTCTTGGATGGGCAGGACTGGGGGATAGAAATCTTTCACAGGTTCGTTGGCAGGACCGGGGCGGATTGCCCATCCATCACAAACGTGAACAAAAAAGGTTCGACCACATCGTTGGAATGAAACATGCCGCCAAGCGTTTTCAAGTGGTGGGGCGAGATGTGGGGTAAAATCAAAAATACCGGAAAATATCTAACAAAATCAGCGGTCTATGGCGGAGTGGAAGGGATTCGAACCCTCGAGACGTTGCCGTCTGCACCCTTAGCAGGGGTGTGCCTTCGACCACTCGGCCACCACTCCGTTCACCCGTTTAAAGACGCGCGCGGGCGGGGGCAAGGGGCTTGGGTGGAAATATTGTGTGCAGGGTCGCTTGTCAGGGTTGGTCCATCGCAGCGCGCCATTCGATCAGGAAGCGTTGCCGCGTCACAGCGTCCAGGTGGGCCAGCAGGCCAGGATCAAGCCGGATTGGACGCAGATGGGGATTGCGGTCAAAGGCGGCTGCTTCGACCGCCGGAAGTCCGGCACCCTTGGCGATCAATGCCTGGCCTTCCGGCGACAAGAGATATCGCAGGAAATCGACAGCCCGCGCGGGCGACGCCGAATGGCGCGGCACAAGTGACGTGCGCAGCAGGGTCAGGGTGAAATCTTCCAACTCGACCACCAAGATCCCCTTGTCCCCCTCTGCCACGGCATAGGATCCAAGCACGTTATAGGCGACCAGCAGACGGCCGGCACGCACCTCGTCGATCATGTCCACCGAGCAACAGAAAAGTCGCGCATCCAGCCTGCCCATGACCTCGGCCAACCGCCAAAATGTGTCCGACAGGCGCGCATCCTGCGCCGCAAACAGATAACCCGAGCCCGATATCGCCGGATCATATGTTCCGACCTTACCGCGAAAGCGGTCGGGGTTGTCGCGCAACAGGGCAATCAGATCGCGCCGGCTGCGCGGCACATCTTCGCCCGGTCGCAGTGCGGCGTCGGACAGGATCAGAACCACGGGCTCTTGCGCCACCGAAACCAGCAGGTTGCGCCAGCGGGCCCAAGCAGGTTGGTCGTCCATCAGATCGGCCGGCAGCGGCAGGGCAAAGCCGTCATTGGCAAGTTTGATCTGCAAGTCCATGGCGGACGAGATCACCAGATCAAAGGCAGCGCCTTCATCGGCAATTGCGCGATACACCTCTTGGCTGGAGGCCATGACATAGCGCAGACCAAGGTCCGGGTTCTGGTCCAGATAAGCGGTGATGACCGGCTGCAGGATTGCGATATCGGTGGTGGACAGCACCGACAGCGACCGGACCGGATCCGCTGGCCCGAAAATGCGTGTGGCCTCGACCTCGAAGGCCATGGCGTTCTGGGCAATCCCTAGTGTGATGCCAAGGGCAACGAGAATACCGCGCAAGTGCCACCTCCGTCTCTTGTGCGCAGGGTGAACGAGCCCCCCATCGCGCTTGCCGCTTGTTCGACAATGGTCAGGCCAAGGCCGGAACCAGTGACATCGCCGACATTGTCGCCACGCCGGAACCGGCGCAACAGGCGATCCGGTTCGGTGGTGCCAAGGCCCCTGCCCCGATCCGCCACCGTCACGACCGCCAGCCCACCTACGGAACGGGCTGACACTTCGACCATCGAATCCGCCGGCGAATACTTGATCGCATTGTCCAGAATGTTACGCAACGCGGCCTCGATCAGAACCGCGTCACCGTCACAGGTCAGCACACCTGCACAATCGACTGTCAGATCCATGTCCTTCATCTCGGCGGCTGGGGCAAGCCGCTGCGTTACTGCGCGGGCCATCGCCGCCAGATCAAGTCTTGCCCAGTCCGACTGGTCCGCGCGATACAGCACCGTTGCATGGTCCAGCAATTGCCCCGCCGACCGCGCGGCATCGTCGGCTGACCGGATCAGACCGCGCAGGCGCGCACGGGTATTTTCTTCATCCGAAGCCCGCAATGCCAATTCGGCCTCGTTGCGCATCACCGCCAAGGGCGTGCGGATATGATGTGCCGCCTCGGCAATGAAGGTTTCGGTTTGCGACAGGGTGCCGCGCAGACGCCCGATAAAGCTGTTCAATGCGGTGACGAATGGCTCCAATTCGGCCGGTGCCGGGTGTCTGACAGGGCGCAGGTCGCGCGGACCTCGCCGCCCCACGGCTTCGGCCAGACGGTCAATCGGCCCCGTCAGGCTGCGCGCCATCAAAAGCGCCAGCGGGATCGCGGCCAGAAACACCGCCAGACCCAGCATCGCCGCCCGGTTGCCAAGGCGAGCCGCAATCGCCTTTTGCCCTTCGCGGGTCTGCCCCAACAGCACCAGAACCGCGGTTGCCCTGCCCTCGATCCGCAACGACCGCGCCACCGCCGCCACCCGGATTTCAGCATCCCGGAACGGCACGGTGTAGAAGACCGGGGTCAGGGCCGTCGGCAACACGTCCGGCAAGGGCAAATCCCCATAGCCGGTCACCGGAAGGCCCCCCACGTCAACCCTGTAAAAGATAAGCTCTTCGCCCATGGCCGCCAGCATGGAAAAAGTGCCCGGCGGGACATCGATCACCACCCCGCCTTCGGCTGCGCGCATCTCTTCGGCCAAGCCTTGGGCTGCCGCCCCCAGGACTGCATCCAGCGTTGCCTCGGACGCGCGTTCGGCACCGATCCGCACCGCAAGATACAGCACCAGCGCCAGAGTGGCCGCCAGCACCAGAAGCTGCCCCACCAAACGACGCCGCAGCGACAGGGCCATCGCCCCTAGCCGTCCGTCAGGCGGTAGCCAAGGCCCCGCACGGTTTCGATCCGCGCCCGGCTGCCCGCCAGTTTCTTGCGCAGGCGCCCCACATAAACCTCGATCGCGTTGTCGGTCACAGGTTCGGAAAACGAAAACAGCCGGTCGCACAGATGCTCTTTCGACAGGATCCGCCCGGGTGCGTTCAGGAACAGTTCCAGCAGCCGCACCTCGCGCGACCGCAGATCGCGCGATTCGTCGCCGATGGTGACCGAGGCCGACAACGGGTCGAACGCCAGGTCAGCATAGCTGCGAACGGTCTGCACGATGCCGCCCTTGCGGCGCAGGACGGCCCGGCACCGCGCTTCCAGCTCGGCAAAATCGAAGGGTTTGGTGATGTAGTCATCCGCCCCGGTATCCAGCGCATCCACCCGGTCACCGACCGCCGAGCGCGCGGTCATGACGATCACGGGTGTCTGGCGTTCAGCCCGCCGGTGACGCGCCAGAAAATCACGTCCGTCGCCATCGGGCAGCATGATATCAAGCAATATCAGATCATAAGCTACAGCCGACAAGAATTCTTCCGCCTCGGCCAGCGTGCCGGCACGGTCCACGCCATGGCCTTCCAATCCCAGCCGCGCCGCGACCGAGGCCGACAGTTCGGCGTTATCTTCCACCAGCAGGAACCGCATATCGCCCCCTTCGCCCGTTTTCATTCTGCACAGTTTTTTTGCGCATGACAGGTTCGTGTCAGCTTTCCAGCTTTGACTGCCCCTCGCAAGCCCTGCCGGTCACGACAGATCGGCGGGCTGCCTGACAAAAGAAGTCTTGGGAGGACTTACATGCGTATCACCATCAAGGCGCTGGCTTTCAGCGCGACCGCCGTTCTGGGCCTGACCACCTCGGCCATGGCCACCGAATGTATTGCGCCAGCGAACCCCGGCGGCGGCTGGGATTTCACCTGCCGTCAGATCGCGTCGATCATGCAGGAAATCGGCCTGTCGTCCAACATGGTGCAGGTCACCAACATGGCTGGTGCCGGTGGTGGCGTGGCCTATACCCATGTGGTCAGCGAACGGGACAAGGACGCCGACCTGTTTGTTGCCGCGTCATCGGCCACCACGACCCGTCTGGCCCAAAACGCCTTTGCCGGCATGACCGCAGATCAGGTCCGCTGGGTTGGCACCATCGGCGGTGATCCGGGTGTGATCGTGGTCGCCAAGGACAGCCCGTTCCAGACCATCAATGATCTGATCGAGGCCGTCAAAGCCGATCCGTCGAAAGTCGCCTTTGCCGGTGGCTCCGCTGTGGGTGGATTTGACCATCTGAAAGTCCTGATGCTGCTGGACCGGGCCGGATTTGGCGATGCGCGGGCGGTGAAATACATCGGCCTTGACGGTGGTGCGGATGCCATCACCCAGACCGTCGGCGGCTTCACCCAAGCCATGACCGGCGACATCTCGGAAATCCAGGGCTTCATCCGGTCGGGCGACGTGCGCGCCCTTGCTGTCCTGTCAGATGCAAGGGTAGCCGGGTTCGACGACATCCCGACGGCCAAGGAACAGGGCGTCGATATGATCGCGATGAACTGGCGCGGCATCTATGTGCCCAAGGGCATTTCGGACGAAGATTTCGCCAAATGGTCCGATAACCTGCAAAAGGTGGCCGATTCTGAACAGTGGCAGAAGGTCATGGCCGAAAACGGTCTTGCCCCCTACACTCTGATCGGTCCGGATTTCGAGAAGTTCGTCAACGACAACATCGCGGAAATCACCGAAATCTCCCGCGAAATCGGAATCATCCAATGATGAGGGCCGACCGCATCTTTGGTGTGGTCATGATGATCGTGGCGCTGGGGTATATCCTCAGCGCCATGTCCATCCAGACCTCGTTCCTGTCCGATCCGGTCGGACCGCGCGTGTTTCCCTTCATGGTGGCGGCTGTGGTGATGATCTGTGCGCTCAGCATGGTGTTGCGCCCCGATCCGGATGTCGAATGGCCACGCGGCGGGATGCTGATGCAACTGGGCCTCGCGCTGATCGTGCTGTTTGGCTATGCCATGCTGATCAAGCCTTTGGGATTTATCATCCCCACCATCTTTGCCGCCGGCATCCTGTCGTGGCAGATCAACCCCCGCCCCGTCCCGGCGGCCCTTGCCGGTCTTGGCCTTGGCATCGGGCTGTTCGTTCTGTTCAAATTCATCCTCGGGCTTGGTCTGCAAGGCCTTCCCCGCGCCCTGATGGGCTGACCAGAGGACCACATCATGGATATTCTTTCGAATCTGGTGATGGGCTTCGGCATCGCCCTGACACCTTACACGCTGTTTCTGGCCCTGATCGGATGCTTTGTCGGCACCATTATTGGTGCCCTTCCCGGGCTTGGGCCCTCCAACGGCGTGGCCTTGCTGATCCCGATTTCGTTCTCTATGGGGCTGACGGCGATCCCGGCACTGGTGCTGCTGACTTCGGTCTACTACGGTGCGATGTATGGCGGGCGGATCAGTTCGATCCTGCTGAACATTCCGGGCGACGAGCCTGCGATGATGACGACGCTAGACGGCTATCCGATGGCCAAACAGGGCTTTGCGTCGGATGCCTTGGTGATTTCCGGGGTGGCTTCGTTTGTCGGCGCGTTCCTTGCCACCATCGGCCTGATGTTCCTGTCGCCCATGCTGGCGCAGGTGGCGTTCAAGTTCGGCCCCGCCGAATACTTCGCACTCTACATGCTGGCCTTCTGCACGCTGGGCGGCATCGGGTCGAACAATCAGGCCAAGGCCGCGATGGCAGCCGCGATTGGTCTGGGCATCTCGATGGTCGGGCTGGACAAGACCACCGGAATGCCGCGCTTTACCTTTGGGGAAATGCACCTGATGGACGGGGTCGATTTCCTTGTTGCGATCGTCGGGCTGTTCGCCGTGGCCGAAGTGTTCCACTTCATCGAAACCCATGGCAAGGACAGCGCCATCGGCGTGAAGCTCGGCAAGATCACGGTGAACTGGTCCAAGCTGTGGTCCACCCGCTGGGCCATGCTGCGCGGATCGGGCATCGGCTTTGTTGCGGGAATTCTTCCGGGGGCCGGTGCATCTTTGGGGTCGTTCCTCGCCTATATGACCGAGAAATCCTCGTCCAAGGACAAGGCCAGTTTTGGAAAGGGCAACCCCAACGGCGTGGCGGCACCCGAGGCGGGCAACAACGCCGCAGCAGGAGGCGCGCTGATCCCGATGCTCACCCTGGGCGTCCCCGGTTCCGGCACCACCGCTGTTCTGCTGGCTTTGCTCCTCACGCTCAACATCACCCCCGGCCCCTTGCTGTTCACCGAACGGCCCGAGGTGGTGTGGTCGCTGATCGCGTCGCTTCTGATCGCCAACATCATGCTTCTGGTCCTGAACGTGCCCATGGTGAAGATCTTCGTGAAAATCCTGTCGGTTCCAAGCTGGGTGCTGCTGCCGGGTGTGACGATGATCGCCTTCGTCGGGATATTCTCGCTGACCGGGTCCAGCTTCGACATGATGCTGATGGTTGGCTTCGGCATCATGGGATGGCTGTTTCGCAAGCTGGATATCCCGACGGTGCCGGTGATCCTTGGCATCCTTCTGGGCAACGCAATGGAAGACAACCTGCGCCGTGCCATGGTGCTGTCCAATGGTGACTGGACCTATCTGTTCTCATCCCCTATCGCCATCGGGCTGTGGATCGCGGCTGTCGTTGGTTTCGTCGCGCCGATGTTCCTGCGCGGGGTCTTGAAGAAACCGCCGCAGCCGTCCACAGACATCGGCATCCCCGATTAAGGAAACTTCAATGTCTACCCGCGTTCTCGTGCCTTCGGGCGTCCTTGGCCTTGGCTTTGACAGAACGGCACTGGCACGCGGGGTGGCGCTGCGTCCCGACATCATCGCCATAGACG
>JBKBOF010000162.1:0-6710 GCA_046294955.1 Paracoccaceae bacterium | reverse complement strand
GAGGCCCATATGCTCCATCAAAGGCATGGCGCAATGCGTTCCCGCACGCACCGCAATGCCGCGCTTGTCCAGGATGGTCGAGATGTCATGCGCATGCGCCGCACCGTCCAGCGTGAAGCTGAAGATCGCACCCTTGCTGTCAGAATTTCCTTGCACGGTCAGCCAGTTAAGGCCCGCAAGACGCTGGCGGGCATAGTCCCGCAAACGGCGTTCATGGGCGGCAATCCGGTCCATGCCGATCTCCATCAGGTAGCTGAGCGCCACACCCAACCCAATCTGCTGGACAATTCCCGGCGTGCCGGCTTCGAATTTCATTGGCGCGTCGTTATAAGTCACGAAATCCCGACCGACCTCGCGGATCATGTCACCGCCGCCAAGGAACGGACGCATCTCGGCCATCTTGTCACGTCGAATGAACATCGCACCAGAACCACTTGGTCCGTATAGCTTATGTCCTGTAATTGCATAGAAATCGCAGCCTATGGCCTGCACATCAACCGGCATGTGCACCGCCGATTGTGATCCATCCACCAAGCTTGCCACCCCCCGCGCCCGCGCTGCATGGCAGATGCTGGCCACATCGACCACGGTGCCCAGAACGTTCGACATCTGGGTAATCGCGACCAGCTTGGTGCGCGGACCGATGGCATCAATCACTGCCTGTGGGTCCAGATCGCCGTTGGCGTCACAGTCCACCCATTTCAGAACAATGCCTTGCCGTTCGCGCAAGAAATGCCACGGCACGATGTTGGCATGATGCTCCATGATGCTCAGCACGATCTCATCGCCGGCTTGCAGTCTGGGCGCCGCCCATGCGTAAGAGATCAGGTTGATGCCTTCGGTGGTGCCAGAGGTGAAGACGATTTCATCCTCTGATTCAGCATTCAAAAAGCGCGCGATCGTACCACGCACCGCCTCATACTTGTCGGTGGCCAGATTGGAAAGATAGTGTAAGCCACGGTGAACATTTGCATATTCCATTGAATAGGCCTGCGTCACCGCATCAATCACGACCTGTGGCTTTTGCGCGCTTGCGCCATTGTCTAAATAGACAAGCGGCTTGCCGTTGACCTGCCGCGACAGGATCGGAAAATCGGACCGCAGTTTTGTGACATCCAGCATTTCAGACCCCTGGCGAAATGAACGGCAACAGCAGCGTTGCCAGCACGAACCCCATCGCGATCAGGGTCAAGATGACCCCGAGAAAGGTCTTCAGAACAGACGAAAACCCATGAAGTTCAGCAATGAAGTTACTGAGCAACCAAAGAAAAATGCCAACAGATACATAGCCAACCAGAACCGCGGCCGGTGGCATCAGCAGTTGAACGATGATTTGCACCACTTGCAGGATCAGCAGGATGAACTGCAACCAAACCATCAGGATCAGCGCATCCTCGAACCGCCCGGTTCCTTTGCGCCACCGCCCGATGTAGTGGATCGCAAACACAGACACCAGCATCAGCACCCCTTGCATGGTGGCGCTGGTGAACGGGCTCGACATTGCCCCTTCCATGGCCTGTCGCACCTCCAAGGGCATCAGCGCAAAGGCCAGATGCGCCAGCAAGGCAGAGGCTACCGCTGTCAGCAGGAACGCCACCCAGCGCGCGGTCACGGGCAGGTTGGCCTGCATCACCATGCGCGCGCCTTGACGCGGATTTTGCACGGTGAATCGCACCATGGACAGCAAGGTTGCAAGCGACAGATCCATTCAGCGTTCCACTTCGATCAGGGCCAAGGCCCAGAAAACCACGAAAGCCGCCCCGGCCGCCACCCCGACGGCCGTCAGGCCGGGACTTGGGCCGATCAATCCCGCCACCAGTCCTTGCAACAGCATAAGCGGCGTGACCGCCACAAGCGACCAGAACAGCGCGATCCGGGCGCCATACCAACTTCCCCTGCCCCCGAACATCCGTGCAATCAACCGGCTGAGCGCAGCAACTGCGTACCACAGCGGGATCGTCGCCAAGAGCGCCAAGGCAATCGCCAGCAATCGGGGCGATACGGGTGTGTTCCCAGTCTCGAATGCGACTCTGGACGCGCCCGGCCATTGGGCGACAAAGGCCAGCATCAGGAACGTGACCAAAAGACTGAAGGCGAAGGCCTCGGATGTCCCGCGCGCCAGATGGCGGCGCACCACGACGCGCGGCCTGCGCCAGCTTTCAACTATGTCGGTCGTGATCGACATCAGTGCTCATGGCGGTGCAGCCAACCTTCCAGACGCGCGCGGATATCTTCGGCGATGGCCTCATCGTCAATTTCGGCAATCGCTTCGGCCAGAAAGGCCAGAACCAACAGGCTTTGCGCCGTCCGCTTCGGCACACCGCGCGATTGCAAATAGAACAGCGCCACGTCGTCAATTGCCCCCGAGGTGGATCCGTGGCTGCATTTTACGTCATCGGCGTAAATTTCCAGTTCCGGCTTGGCCAGAAACTGGCTGTCGCCATCCAGAAGAAGGCTTTGCGAAATCTGATAGCCGTCGGTCTTCTGCGCACCGGGTTTGACAAGGATTTTACCCTGAAACACACCCACAGCCCCGTTCATCAGCACCTTCTTGAACACTTGGCGGCTTTCGCAGCGCTCGGCAGCGTGCGTGACGAAAACGGTGTCGTCGTGCAGAAAATCGCCGTCCCCTACCGTAGCCCCGGCCACATGGGCCACACCGTCATGGCCGACCAGTTCAATAACCTGTTCGTTGCGCGTCAAGCGGCCATTTGCGGTGACGGTAAAGGATTTGAACAGCGCCCCTGCCCCGACGCGCGCAAAGACATGCGTCACGGCATGGCGTTCGGGATCGCGCCCCTGGGCGCGGATATGGTGAAAGCGTGCGCCATCCGCCACCTCGACCTCCATCACGGCCGTGATCCGCGCGGCGGCGGGGCCGTTCTCCAACAGTGTCAGCTCCGCGCCCTTTTCAACCTTCAGGCAATGGTGAATCATCGCGTCTGCAGTTTCAGACCCACGCAGATACACCACCGACACCGGCCTTTCCGCCTTCGCCGTCGCCCGGATCAGCAGACCTTGGGTGGCATATGCGGTGTTCAGTGTCGCAAAAGGCCGATGCACCGGGGTTTGCCCCCGCGCTTCCAGCACGCCATACACCTCGCGCGCCCAATGGATATCCACATCTTCGGCCGCCGCCAGATGTGTGATCTCGACCCCGGCCAAAGCTGGATCATCCGACTGCGACGGGTCGAAGACGCCATCCACAAACACCAACATCAGCGCGTCGATACCGTCAAAAGCCGGGGTCTCGTCGGCGACGTCGAACAAGGCGGTTTGCCTCGGCGCGGGCTGATTGAGGCTGGCCGGATCGGTGTAGCGCCAGTACTCGTCACGCTTGGTCGGCAGGCCCATTGAGGCCAGCCGTGCCACCGCGTCACGCCGCGCCGCGCCCAGCCACCCGGCACCACCCGCCGAAAGACCCTCGGACCGCGCTGCCAAAGCGTCAGTTTTTGCCAGTGGCAATGCCATCACTGCGCCTCCGCCAACAGGTCGGCATAGCCGTTGTGCTCCACCTCCAGCGCAAGCTCCGGCCCACCTGATTTGATGATGCGACCGGCCGCCATGATATGCACAACATCAGGTTTGATGTGATCCAGCAGGCGTTGGTAGTGCGTGATCACCAAAAACGACCGTCCCTCCGACCGCAGCGCGTTTACACCTTCGGCCACCAGTTTCATGGCATCCACATCAAGTCCCGAGTCAGTCTCGTCAAGAATGCACATCTTGGGTTCCAGCATCGCCATTTGCAGGATTTCGTTGCGCTTCTTTTCACCCCCGGAAAAGCCGACGTTTACCGGACGCTTCAACATGTCAGCGTCGATTTTCAAGGTTTTGGCCTTGGCCCGTACCAGTTTCAGAAAGTCGCCGGCCGATAGTTCTTCCTCTCCGCGCGCCTTGCGCTGTGCATTCACAGCTGTGCGCAGGAATGTCATGTTGCCGACGCCCGGAATTTCCACTGGATATTGAAAGGCCAGAAACAATCCGGCCGAGGCGCGCTGTTCCGGTTCCATCTCCAACAACTCGGCCCCTTCAAGCGTGGCGGAACCATCTGTGACGACATAGCCTTCCCGCCCCGCCAGAACGTAGGACAACGTGGATTTGCCCGATCCGTTCGGACCCATGATGGCATGCACCTCGCCCGCGCCGATCTTCAGATCGACCCCGTTCAGGATGACCTTGTCTTCTTCTTCAAGTTTGACGTGCAGGTTTTTGATTTCCAACATTCTCTTGCCTCTTGGTATTCTGTATCGGCGCGCGGCGCCCTATTGCGGTTTCAAAAACCACCCCATCACCCAAGCCAGTCTATCGGCGGGAATGGTGGTCGGTTTCAGATGGAATTCGGCCATGCGGCCATGCATTGCAACCGGGCGGAACATCGCTTCGATGCCATGATAGGGATCGCGCATCGCATAGTCGTCAAACAGCACTGTCACGGGACGGTTGATCCGGAATGCGGTCGCGAGCAGACATGCGGGCCGGAACCGGCCGTCAATCAGCACGAAATCTGGATGTGAAAATCGCGGATGGTCCCAGATATCAAGTGCATAACCTGGAAAGTTGCGAAACGACTTCGGTCCGGTAGGCGCGCCCCATTTGCCGGTTGGACCAATATCGGCATGGTGCAGCACAACCTGCCCCTTGGGCGGGTGCGCATCAAACCAGTTCTGCATCCCCGCCAGCCATTCGGCGTCACTTTCGACCGAGATTACGGTCTTGCCCATCTCGGCCGCCAACACGGTGGATCCGCCCGAGCCGTATTCCAACACCACACTGGCCGCACGAAGAGCAGCGGCCAAGGCTTCCGCCTCAGCCTCGGGCAAGGTCAGAACCGGGCGGTCCAAAAGCTTAGCCAAGACGCACCGCCGTACCGCTGGCCGATACCATCAACATCTGGCCGATCACTTCGTAATCAAGGTCAACACCGACGACCGCAGTGGCGCCAAGCGCTTCTGCCCGGTCCTGCATTTCACGCAAAGCCGTTTCGCGGGCATCCGCCAGTTTTGCCTCATAAGCACCCGACCGGCCACCGATGATATCGGTTACGCTGGCAAAGATGTCGCGCACAATATTCGCGCCCATGATGGCCTCTCCGGCAACGATGCCTTTGTATTCTGCAATCTGATACCCTTCAACACTAGGAGTGGTTGTCACGATCATCGCACAGACCCCTGATAATAAATCATATTACCCGACGGACCCTTCCAACGAAATGGCCACAAGCGCCTGCGCCTCCATGGCGAACTCCATCGGCAGGGCTTGCAGCACTTCCTTGCAGAAGCCATTGACCACCAGCGCCACGGCTTCTTCCTCATCCATCCCGCGTGAGCGGCAATAGAACAATTGATCTTCATCTACCTTCGACGTGGTCGCCTCATGCTCCACCCGGCTCGAATTGTTTTTGACCTCGATATAGGGAACCGTATGCGCGCCGCATTTGTCGCCGATCAGAAGGCTGTCGCACTGCGTATAGTTGCGGCTGTCGGTGGCCTTTGGGTGCATCGACACCAGCCCGCGATAGGTGTTCTGCGCCCGCCCCGCCGATATGCCTTTGGATACGATCCGCGATTTTGTGCGCTTGCCCAGATGCACCATCTTGGTGCCGGTATCGGCTTGCTGCGCGTTGTTGGCGATGGCGATGGAATAGAACTCGCCCTGACTGTCATCGCCGCGCAAAATGCAGGACGGGTATTTCCAGGTGATCGCCGAGCCGGTTTCGACCTGCGTCCACATCACCTTGGCCCGGGCCTCACGGCAATCGGCGCGCTTGGTGACGAAGTTGTAGATGCCGCCGACGCCGTTCTCGTCGCCCGGATACCAGTTCTGCACGGTCGAGTATTTGACCTCGGCATCTTCCAGGATCACGATTTCGACCACCGCAGCGTGCAGTTGGTTGGTATCGCGTTTTGGCGCGGTGCACCCTTCCAGGTAGGACACATACCCCCCCCTATCGCAGATGATCAGCGTGCGTTCAAACTGACCGGTGTTTTCGGCATTGATCCGAAAATAGGTCGAAAGTTCCATCGGGCAGCGGGTGCCGGGCGGGATGTAGACGAACGATCCATCCGAAAACACAGCGGAATTCAAGGTAGCGAAAAAGTTGTCAGACTGCGGCACAACCGTGCCCAGATACTTCTTCACAAGCTCGGGATGTTCGCGGACCGCTTCCGAGATTGAACAGAAGATCACGCCCGCCTTTGCCAGCTCTGCCTTGAACGTGGTGCCAACCGACACCGAGTCGAACACCGCATCCACAGCCACACGGCGCTCTCCGCCTTCGGGGGTTTCAACACCGGCCAGAAGCATCTGTTCTTTCAGCGGAATTCCAAGTTTTGCATAGGTCGCCAGAAGCTTTGGGTCCACGTCATCCAGTGACTTGGGCTTGACCGCCATGCTTTTCGGTTTGGCGTAATAATACTGATCCTGATAGTCTATTTCGGGGTAGTTCAGCATGGCCCAACGAGGCTCTGTCATCTTGAGCCAGCGCTGGTACGCCGCCAGCCGCCACTCCAACATCCACGCGGGTTCGGCATTCTTTGAACTGATCAGCCGCACGATGTCTTCGGACAAGCCCTTGGGCGCATAGTCCATCTCGATGTCGGTTTCCCAGCCGTATTTGTATTTGCCGGACATCGCCTGCACGGTTTCGATCGTGTCGCGATCCACCCCTTCACGCACTTCCGTCTCTACAACGTCCATCGGACTTTTCC
>JBKBOF010000161.1:0-6854 GCA_046294955.1 Paracoccaceae bacterium | reverse complement strand
TCCGCAAGGTTCTTGAACCCTACATGAAGCATACCGGCGGCAGTATGAGCCCGTTTACAAGCTGGATCATGCTGAACGGCATGGCGACGCTGGACCTGCGCTGTCGTGCCATGGCAGAGTCGGCATTAACGATTGCCAAGGCGCTGGAGGGGCACGAAAAACTTGGTCTGGTGATTTATCCGGGGCTGGAAAGTCATCCGCAACACGCACTGTGCATGCGTCAGATAGGGTCGGGCGGCACGCTGGTCACCTTTGACATCAAGGCAGGCAAGGACGCGGCGTTCCGCTTTATGAACGCGCTGGAAATTGCCAAGATTTCCAACAATCTGGGCGACGCCAAGACCATTGCCACGCATCCTGCCACCACCACGCACCAACGCTTGCCGCAAGATCAAAAGGATGCGCTGGGGATCACCCCCGGCCTGATCCGGCTGTCGGTCGGGCTGGAGGATACCGCCGACCTGATCGACGATCTGCTTGGCGCGCTCGCTGTCGCCTGAGCCGTCAGCGCGCCAAGCCGACCCGAAGCGGTTCTTTTGGTGCGAGTCTATCTTGTGCGGGTGGCTGCCCTATATCACTGTCTGTCGGACACGCGTCGAACGCACGGTGTTGTGACATGAAGACTGATCCGATGCAGCACTGACTGCGTATACCTGTTGACATTGACGGCATCGCTCGCGGGCGCTGCCTGAACCGGAAGGACCCTCCCGATGAATATCCACACGCCCGAAATGGACCGCAAACCCAGCCGGTCCGAAGCCGAAGCCGCGTTGGCGCTGTTGCGCCAATGGGCGACAAAATCATCCGATGACGAGATTGCCACGCTGGAGCCATCAGTCGGCTTTTTGCTGCCCGGCGTTGGCTATCCGTCGCTCAGCCGGAGCTATCCCAAGGGCTTTGCAGTGGACGACAGCTACAAGGACAGCCTGCCCGATTTGCAGAACGGGCCGTCCAGTCTGATCCGGGGGGAAAAACAGCGCATCCAGCATGTGGGGATCTCGAATTTTCGCCTTCCGTTGCGCTATCAGACCCGCGACGGCGATCCGTTGACGCTTGAAACCAGCGTGACGGGCACTGTCAGTCTTGAGGCTGAAAAGAAGGGCATCAACATGAGCCGCATCATGCGGTCCTTCTATGTCCATGCCGCGCAGACGTTCAGCTTTGGCGTGATCGAAAAGGCGCTTGATGATTACAAAGCCGATCTGGGCAGTTTTGATGCCCGCATCCAGATGCGGTTCTCTTTCCCGATGCTGGTGCCATCGCTGCGGTCCGGCCTGTCGGGCTGGCAGTATTATGACATCGCGCTGGAACTGACCGAGACGGCGGGGGTGCGCAAGAAGATCATCCATCTGGATTACGTCTATTCCAGCACCTGCCCCTGTTCGCTGGAACTGTCCGAGCATGCGCGCATGACACGCGGGCAATTGGCAACGCCTCATTCGCAACGTTCAGTCGCGCGGATCTCGGTCGAACTGCGCGATGGTGCGGTGCTGTGGTTCGAAGACCTGATCGAATTGGCGCGTGCGGGCGTGGTCACGGAAACGCAGGTGATGGTCAAGCGCGAAGACGAGCAAGCCTTTGCCGAATTGAACGGCGCCAACCCGATCTTTGTCGAAGATGCGGCCCGGCTGTTCTGTGAGGTCTTGAAGCGCGATGCGAGGGTGGGGGATTTCCGGGTGCTGGCCAGCCATCAGGAAAGCCTGCACAGCCATGATGCGGTCAGTCTGCTGACCGAAGGCCCGACATTCGCGCAAGACAGTCTGGACCCGCGTTTGTTCCAGTCGCTGTTTCACGTCGGCTGAACGACGCATAAGGCGTAACGCACGCCTTGGTTGATGCTGATCCGCGGCAGGCATAAACGTCGCGGATCAGGGTCCATATCCGGCCCATTGCGAATGTGATCGGCAACCTGCTGATCTTTCTGGCGGCTATGATGTTGGCACCGGTGTCTGTTGATTTTCTGGCAGGTCTTTCGCACGCGCGCGATTTTCTGGAAAGTGCCTTTATCACTGATGGCCCTAGTCTGGCCGGCCGACTGGCTATGTCAAAGTCTGATCCGAACCGGATCAGCACCCGGCAGGCCTGTGTACTGACCGTTCAGGTCTGGACCGGCCGGCCGCTGTTTGCCTGCTCGTCCTTCATACTGGGCGCGCCGGAATTGGCCTTTGTCATCGTTCTGGCGCCCGTAACTGCCTTGGCGTGATTGACTTGGGCGCTGGCCTTCGCCAAGGCTCGGCGCATGATCGACGTGCGACCCGTGACTTATGTGATCGGCCTTCTGGTGGTAGCCATGGGGGTGTTCATGCTGTTTCCGCTCGCGCTGGATTATGCGGCGGGCGATGCGAACTGGCGGGCGTTTTTCCGGGCGTCGATCCTGTGCCTTGTGGCCGGCGGGGCGACTGCTCTGGCCTCGGCCAATGGCGCGGGCGGGTCGATGAGCCTGCAACAGATCTTCTTGCTGACCACCGGCGTCTGGGTGGCGATGCCGGCCTTTGGCGCGCTGCCGTTGATGCTGGGGGCACCGGGGCTGTCGGTTACGGATGGGTTGTTCGAGGCCATATCGGGCATGACCACCACCGGGACCACGGTGATCGAAGGGATCACCAACCTGCCGCTTGGGGCCAATCTGTGGCGCGGCATCCTGCAATGGCTTGGGGGGCTTGGGATCGTGATCGTGGCCCTGTTGTTCCTGCCGGTGATGAAGGTCGGCGGGATGCAGTTCTTCCGGTCCGAAGGGTTCGACACGCTGGGCAAGGTCTTGCCGCGGGCCTTGGACATCTCGGCGGCGCTGGTCCAGATCTACGTCTGGATGACGGTGGCCTGTGCCGTAACATATTTCGCCCTGGGCATGAGCGGGTTTGACGCGGTGATGCATGCTTTGACCACAGTCTCCACCGGGGGCATGTCCAGCTATGACGCGTCGTTTGGCATGTTTCGGGGACCGTTGGAATATGCGGCGGTGGTTTTCATGATCTTGGGCAGCCTGCCATTCATCCGGTTTGTGCAACTCGCCCAAGGCGCGTTCCTTCCGATCTGGCGCGATCCGCAGGTGCGGGCCTATCTGCGCTGGAATCTTTATGCTGTTTTGGCCGTCGTGTCCTACGAGGTCTTTACCAATCAGATTCCGACAGCGGTCGTTCTGCGCGAGGCCACATTCAACATCGTCTCGACCTTTTCCGGCACCGGATTTTCCAGTGTAGACCTGACGGCCTGGGGTCCGTTTCCCTTTGTCGTCCTGATCATTGTCGGGCTGATCGGGGGCTGCACGTCATCGACCGGGTGTTCGGTCAAGGTGTTCCGCTACCTGATCCTGTTCGAAGCGATCAAGGTGCAGATCAAGCGGTTGCACAACCCATCATCGGTCAATCCGCTGCGCTATGACGGGCGGACGGTGACGCAGGATGTCGTGGATTCGGTGATCGTGTTCTTTACGCTGTTCATCCTGACGTTCGGCGTGTTGTCGGTGGCGCTGTCGCTGACCGGGCTGGAATTCAAGACCGCCATCACCGGGGCCTGGACCAGCATTGCCAATGTCGGTCCGGTGTTTGGACGTGAGGTGGGACGCACTGGGGCCGTGCACGCATTTCCCGAAAGCGCCAAGTGGCTGATGATGACCGGGATGCTGGTGGGGCGGCTGGAACTGCTGTCGGTCTATGTACTGTTCATGCGGCGGTTCTGGCGCGACTAGGCCGTGACATTGTGCCATAGGGCGAAAATCGGCGACAATTAGCACCAAAATGGCAGCACTTCATTAAGAAGGCACCGCATTTCCACATTTCAGCCGCGTTTGCTTGAAAACACCGTCTTCAGAACGGGTTAGGGAGCATATGGACCAGTGGATTACACCGCCGTCTTCATTTTAGCGTGCATTTTTATCCCGCTCGAAAGACTTCTTCCCTTGCATTCTGATCAGCCGATGCTGCGGCGCGACTGGAAGAATGATCTGTTCTATTTGCTGTTCAACGGCTTTGTCGTGCGGGCTGGCTTTGCGGCTGTCGCTGGCATGGTAATGTATGGCTATCACGCGGTGCTCGGGGCAAACCCGCTTCCGGCGATCGCCGCACTGCCGCTGTGGGTTCAGGTGATCTGCGTCGTGATCGTGTCTGACATCGGATATTACATCGCACACCGCATCTGCCACTCGGTGCCCTTTCTGTGGCAGTTCCATTCCGTACATCACAGCATCGAAGAGATGGACTGGCTGGCAACGCACCGGGTTCATCCGGTTGATCAGGTGTTTTCCACCGTTCTGTCCATGCTACCGGTGTTCTTTCTGGGCTTCAGCGTTCAGGCATTGGTGATATCGCAACTGCTGTTCCACGCCCATTCCCTGTTGCTTCATTCCAATACCCGGATCAACTTCGGACCGCTGAAATGGGTGCTGGCGTCGCCCGAATACCACCACTGGCATCATGCCAATGAAAAAGACGCCTTTGACCGCAATTTTGCCGGTCAGCTTTCGATCATCGACACCATTGCCGGAACGTTGTTTCTGCCCGCCAATCGCAAGCCGGTGGCCTACGGGTTGGATACCCCGATGCCAAGGCTTTACCACCAGCAATTCCTTCACCCGTTTCGCATGCTTGCTGGCAGGTGGGCGGACGCAACCCGTTTGAGGACGCATTCCATGTTCAAATCTCTGGAAGATCTTTTTGGCAAAGTCGCCATGCTGGCCATCTTCGGCTATCTTGCCTCGCAGCAGGCAATGGCGGCCCGGACCATCGTCTTCCATGCCGATCAGATCCCGCTGTGGGGACTTGCCCTGACGGCGCAACTGTTTGGCACCGTCTTTATGGTCTTTATCCTGTATTTCACACTGGTCCGGCTGCCCCCCAAGGACAGTGCGGCAGGGCTGATGCCACGGGTGATCGCGGTGCTTGGCACCTATATCATGATGGCGCTTGTCTTGCTGCCCCCTGACGCGATCAGTGCCGAGATGCGCGTGATTTCCACGCTGATGATCATCGCGGGAACCGCAATGGCGATTGCTTGCCTGTTGCAGCTCGGCAAATCCTTCTCGATCATGGCCACCTCACGCGAACTGAAGACCCAGGGTGCCTATGCCATCGTTCGGCATCCGCTTTATGGCGCAGAGGTGCTGATGGTAGTGGGGGTCGTGCTGTCGCATGGATCGGTTCTGGCCTACGGGGTCGGAGCCTTGTGGATCACGATCCAGATCCGCAGGGCGCATTATGAGGAGGGCGTTCTGCGCGCCAGCTTTCCAGAATATGCTGCCTATGCCGCGTGCGTGCCCATGCTTGTACCGGGTGTACGCCTGCGCTGGCTTGAGGCGCCCGTTCCCCAACCTGCCATCGCCCCGTCCGAGGACGGGTTGACCCAAGCCTGACAGTGGAAAAAGCCGCCCCGGTTGGGCGGCTTTTTGGTTGGGCGGTCAAGGATCTTGCGGCCTGCTATTCCCAGCAGCTGACCAAGACCGTCATACCCATCGCCTTGCGGGTCAGGTCTTCTGGCGCCATGGCGCCCGCGACGGGGGCTTGGGTCAGCACAACGCCAGTTTGCGCAAGGCTTTGCACCATCGTGGCGGCAGATGCGGCAAACTCCACGCCCTCGGGCAGTATGCGGGTGCCGTCCGACGTGCGGGGCAACAGCATGCCCAAAACGGCCCCCGTGCCATCGAGGACAGGTCCACCGACATCACCGGCCAGAGTGGCGATGCCAAGACGCTTCAGCCCAGCCTCGCCGTTAAGCCCCTTGATATCCTCGAGCAGACCGAAGGTCATCACCGGGGCGGGAAGGGCGTCTTCATAGGAATAGCCCGCCACGGCGATTTCGGACCCTATCCGGTCTGATGCTGTCTGGAAACCGGCAACCGCAGGCGGGGCCAGCGGGGTCTTTGGCGTCAGAACCGCCAAACCGGTGGCGGCATCGAGGTATGTCACGCTGGCCTCGGTCACGCCATCCAGCGTGATACGTCCGCAATGTGACACAGCCTCGACCGATGTCAGCACACGGCCCGAGGCATCAATGTAAAAGCCCGACCGCGACAGTTTCGGGCGGCGCAACTCCAGTCCGGCCAGCAGACCACGCCGCGCGGCATCGGTCATCGGAACCATGCCGGGGTCCAGAGCGCGGTTGCCCACGGGGCGGAAGCTGGATTTCATCAGACCCAGCACACGGTCTGCCTGTTCGATCTGATCGGGCGACCAGACAAGGATGTAGCCCTTCACCAATCCGGCGCGCGTTTCTGCAAAAGCATAGCTGCGCGTGGTGGCCGAGGTGCCGTTGATCTCGAACGACCGCTCGGCGCGACTGCGCTCGCCGGTTGTGGGAATGATCTTCAGGGTTTGCAGAACGTCATACAGGCCATAAAGCGCCGCCTTGTCGCCGGGTTGCGAAATCAGGATGACCGTCATCTCTCCATCTCCCTTGGGCGCAAAATGCACGAACGGCGGCTCATAATGGTCAAACTGCAAAAGTCCCAAGGGCAAGGTGATTTCGATACCGGATTCTGCTTCGGTCACTGTCTGAAAGCCATAGGCGGCACTGTCGGCTTGCCACTTCGACACAAGCGTTGCGCGCTGGCGCGAGGTCAGGATCCCGGTCGGGTCGAACCCGGCGGCTGCTTGCCAGTTGGCCATCGATTTGCGCGTGCCCGGGCCGAAAGCGCCATCAATGCCCGATGCGTAGAACCCTTCCCATTGCAGGGCGCTCTGGATGTCCTGCCGTTCGGTCATGGACAGGGCTGCTTCGCTTCGACGCGCTTCGGCGGGGGTTTCTTCTGCGGCAACTTGGGCTGGGGCTGGGTCTGCCGGCGCCAGCGGCACGGCGGGCGCGGGCGCGGGCGCTGTGGGCGCGGCCTGCACTTCGGGTGCGGGCTGCGGGGTCAGAGCCGG
>JBKBOF010000160.1:0-6958 GCA_046294955.1 Paracoccaceae bacterium | reverse complement strand
GAACAGCGGTATCAATCCGGAGACGGTATGGATCATCGCGATCTGGCGCGGGGTGTGTGGCATCATAGCCCTAATCTCCAGAGTTATTGCGGAAAAATGTGAATGGTGGCAACGGCAAGTGTGATCTTGCTGTCAGGTGCTTGCAATGGAAAAGCAGAATGCGTCGCCATGGGACTTGGAACAGGAAACGGAAATCAGTATGACCAAACGCATCATTTTCACCGGTGGGACGGGCAAGGCCGGACGGCATGCCGTGCCGCACCTTCTGGCGAAGGGTTACAAGGTTTTGAACGTCGATCTGAAGCCGTTCGACCATCCCGGTGTGAACACTCTGATCACCGACATCACCGACAGCGGACAAGTGTTCAACGCGTTCACCACCCATTTCGGATTTGACGGCTATGAAGAAGGTGCGCCGCCAAAGGCCCCCGATGCCATCGTGCATTTTGCGGCCGTGCCACGCGTCATGATCCACCCCGACAATACCACTTTTGCGCAAAACACCGTCGGCACCTACAACGTGCTGGAAGCGGCGATGAAGCTGGGCGTGCGCAAGGTGATCATTGCCAGTTCCGAGACGACCTATGGGGTCTGCTTTGCCGAAGGGAACAAGGACTACCATTCCTTTCCACTGGAAGAAGACTACGACAGCGACCCGATGGACAGCTATGGTTTGTCGAAAGTGGTCAATGAAAAGACCGGCCGCGCCTTTGCAATGCGCTATGGTGCCGACGTGTATGCCTTGCGTATCGGCAACGTGATCGAACCGCATGAATACGCCAATTTCCCCGGCTACCTGGCTGACCCGATGTGCCGCAAGCGCAATGCCTGGAGCTATATCGACGCCCGGGATCTGGGCGAAATCGTGCACCTGTGTCTGCAAAAGGACGGCCTTGGTTTTCAGGTGTTCAACGCGGTGAATGATACCATAACCGCCACTTTGCCCACGGCCGAGTTTTTGGCAAAATATGCACCGGGCACACCGATCACCCGGCCTATGGCAAAGGATGAGGCGCCGCTGTCAAATCGCAAGATCCGCGACGTGCTGGGATTCAAGGAAGCGCACCCGTGGCGCAAATATGTAACCCTTTGACCCGGCAAACCGGGCCGCGTGGCCTGTTGTGACCCGCGCCCCGGTTTTTCCCACAGGTGATCTGTTTGCCTGATCCGAAGTTAGCCCAATGCGTAGCCGGCACCACGGACAGTGCGCAGCGGGTCTTCGCCACCATGCAGCATCAGGCTTTTGCGCAGTCGGCCGATATGGACGTCAACCGTGCGGCTGTCCACATAGATATCGCGGCCCCACACCCGGTCCAACAGTTGTTCGCGCGACCAGACCCGGCCCGGCTTTTCCATGAAGGTGGACAGCAGCCGGAATTCGGTCGGACCAAGTTTCAGCACATGGTTGCCGCGATAGACCCGGTGGGTTTCGGGATCCAGACGGATATCGTCCCATTCCAGCACAACGCCAATGGTCGAGGGCCGCACACGGCGCAACTGCACGCGCGCCCGCGCCATAAGTTCCAGCACCGAATAGGGCTTGATCACATAGTCATCCGCACCGGTTTCCAAGCCACGGATCCGGTCCACCTCTTCTGCACGCGCCGATAGCATGATGATCGGTATGGCCCGGGTCTCGGGGCGGATTTTCAGACGGCGGCAGACCTCGATGCCGGACAGTTCCGGCATCATCCAGTCCAGAATGATGATATCGGGCGTGTCCTCGTCCACCAGCATCAGCGCATCTTCACCGTTGCCGGCCTGCACTACACGAAAGCCCTCGGCCTCAAGGTTGTAGGCAAGAACTTCGCGTTGTGCAGGTTCATCTTCCACCAAAAGCACGACGGGTTGTGTTGTATGTGACATGTATTTGCCTAGTCTTTCAGGCTGGTTGCATCAGCACCGGACGTGGTGTCGCTTTTTGGTCTTTCTTCATCGGGCAGCACGCCATTGACCAGATAAAGCACCTGCTCTGCGATGCCTGTCGCATGATCGCCAACCCGTTCGATGTTTTTTGCAATGAAATGCAGATGCATGCAGGCGGTGATGTTACGCGGGTCTTCCATCATGTGGGTCAGAAACTCGCGGAAGACCGAGTTGTACATCTGGTCCACTTCGGCATCCCGTCGGCGCACGTCTTCGGCCAGCGTTGCATCGCGGGTGATATAGGCGTCCAGCGCATCCTTCAGCATACCGACAACCGACCGTGCCATGCGCGAGATCGATCCCGCCGAGCCATCCACCGCACGCATCTGTCCCAGCACGAGGGATCGTTTTGCCAGGTTCTTTGCATAGTCACCCGACCGTTCCAGCGACCCCACGATCCGCATGACGGTCAGCACCATGCGCAGATCGCTCGCCGTCGGTGCATTCAGCGCGATGATGCGGGCACATTCGGTGTTGATGCGATCTTCCAGTTCGTCGATGGCGCGATCACCCGTGCGGACTTGTTCCGCCAGCGCGTCGTCGCGGGTTTCCAATGCCTGGGCCGCCTGCAAGAGGGCATGCTCGACCAATCCCCCCATTTGCATGACAAGTGCCTGAACGCCTTCCAGATCGCGATCAAAAGAGGTGCGTATGTGTCGTTCCATCATTATTTTTACCTACCCGATGCATCTTCTGATGTGGCTTGCCATGTGCAGATTTGCTGACGCAGCGAAAATATGCGCTGCCGCTACGTTGTTGAATGGTTTTTGGGGATGCACGAACTTCGTGCGATGACGGGTCCGTCCGCCGTGCTGTGGGCGAGTGGAAATGATCGCCGTCAAAGCAGCATTGCGCGGCAAAGTGACCTGATTCATCACCGGTGTTAGGGCGACATGCTTCTGCCGGACGCCGCAGGCATCGACTTTTGGTCTGTGGTCTGACAGGACCTTTTCCCGTCGCCGCATGTCTGTCATTGGACCACAAGCCTTCTTTTCATTCGTCGTTCTGCGTCGCTCTATCAACTTGGATAACCCGCATTACCGCAGAAACATGACGCTCATAAATCTTTTTCGTAACAGTCCGGTGACGTGACCACGCCCGTGGAGCAACCGCTGGTGCTTTGCGCGTGCCAGAGGTAGCGTCGCACAACGAATGATGGGCCAAGGGAAAGCGATGAACACGCAGATCACGTCGCGATTGGCGATGACCGCATTGGGGGCTGCGGCTGCATCGGCGCTGTATGTGCTGTGGCAAATGGCCGAGGCTGATATTCTGACGGGCCGACTGCTGTTGCTGATGTCGGCGTTGTCAGCCAGTTTTTTTACTGCGCTTTTGGCCATGGCCGGGCCGCTTTCGGTGCTGCGCGCAGCCCTTGGTGCCGGGCTGATTGCGGTCGTAGTATCGGGTCTTCTGGCCGTCGCCTCTTTCGGATTTGTTTCGGTTTATGATGTGATGGACAGCCCGCACGCAATATTGGGCGCTGCCGTCCTGACGCTGGTTCCGATGCCGTTCTGGATCGCCATGCAGCGGGGCGACTGGCGTGACTATGGCACCCTGTTCGGTGAAAGCTGGAACATTGTGGTGCGCGCGATCGCAGCCTGGGCTTTTGTCGGGCTGGTCTGGGCGGTGATATTTCTGTCGGACGCATTGTTGAAGGTCGTTGGCATTGACCTGATCGAACGTGCTCTGGATCTGGGTCCGATGCGTTGGGTGATTACCGGCGGTGTTCTCGGGCTCGGGCTGGCGGTGGTGCAGGAGTTGTCAGACTACGTTAGCCCCTATCTGATCCTGCGGCTGCTGAGGCTGCTGTTGCCGGTGGTTTTTGTCGTGTCGGCAGTGTTTCTGCTGGCCCTGCCGGTGCGCGGGGTATCGGGGTTGTTCGGTCAACTCTCGTTTGCGCTGACCCTGCTTGCGATGGCGGGGGCGGTGGCGACCCTTGTGACGACTGCGGTCGATCAGGATGACGCGCAGGCGACGCAAAGCCATGTGCTGCGTCGGTTGGCGCGGGTTCTCGCTGTGATGCTGCCGGTGATGGCGGGCCTTGGGGCCTGGGCCGTCTGGGTGCGGGTGGCGCAATACGGCTGGACCCCGGAGCGGGTTTTTGCGGCCGAGGTTGCAGTCCTCGCTCTGGGCTACGGTGTGCTCTATGCCGCTGCCGCGGTGCAGGGCGACGCTTGGATGGCGCGGGTGCGACAGGCGAATGTTGCCATGGCGCTGGCGCTGATGGCTCTGGCCGCTTTTGCCCTGACGCCGATCCTGAGCGCAGAGCGGATGTCGGTCAACAGCCTTATGGCGCGTGTGCAAGATGGACGCACGCCCGTGGCGGATCTTGATGCCACATTGCTGACCCGCTGGGGCCGACCGGGGAACGAGGCGCTCTTGGTGCTGGAAGACCGCGCCCTGCAACCGGGGCAAGAGGTGCTGGCCCAGCGTTTGGCTTTGGCCCGTCGCGCGACGGTTTCCGACAACCGGACCGAAGTGATTGCGGATGTGGTCGCGTTGATGCCCTTGCAGCCGCCGGGTGCGGCGGCAATCCGAGACATGTATCTGGAGCTTCTGGACAATTACCGTCTGATCGCACTGCGCGATAGCTGCGAGCGGCAGATGCCGGGCGGCGGCGTCGGATGCGTCATGGTGGTGGCGGACCTGCAACCCGGAGTGCCGGGCGAAGAGGCCGTGTTGCTGGACTATGCGCCGGGCGGATATGTGAATTTCCTGGGGTTCCGCAATGATGCACAGGCTGGCCCGATGATGCGCGAAGTGCTTCCCGCAGATGCCGTGCTGCCTCAGTATGAGGCGGGGGCAGACCTGATCCGGGCCTGGCAGGCAGCGCCACCTGCGATGATGCCGGTGCCGATGAACCAGCTTGTGCTGCCCCAGGGCGGTGGCCTGATGCTGTCGCCCTGACTGTGAGAGCGGCAAGTTTTCCTTAATGCCTTTGCCCTAGCCTTTCGGGAATCGACGGCCGCTGAAAGGGAAGGGGTCATGCACGGGCTGATCAATCGCGCGCTGGAGAACTTTTTGAAAGAACGCCATGGGCAGGCCCTGTGGCAGCGCGTGGTGCAGCGCGCTGGCCTGCCATTTGACAGCTTTGAACCCTTGCTGACCTATGACATTGCAATCATTGACGCTGTGATCAGCGCCGCCTGTGCGGAACTTGATCGTCCGCGTGACACGGTGTTGGAAGACATGGGCACCGCGTTGGTGTCGCACCGGGCGCGTGATGGATTGCGCAGGCTGTTGCGCTTTGGCGGTGTCGGTTTTCGCGATTTTCTCTATTCGCTGGAAGAATTGCCCGATCGGGCGCGACTGGCCTTGCCGGATCTGCATTTGCCCGACATGCGATTGGAAGACCGGGGGGGTGGATGCTTTGCGCTGGTCGCGGCGCCGCCCTTCGCCGGGGCCGGGTTCATCCTGATCGGCCTGCTTCGGGCCATGGCCGATGATTACGGCGCACTGGTTCTTCTTGATATGGCACCGCCCGCGGCGGATGGGGATGTCATCCTGATCCATCTTCTGGATGAAGCCCATGCAGAAGGCCGCCGTTTTGATCTTGCGGTCGGTGCGGCATGACCGGGAACGCGCTGATGGACAGTGGTGCGCGCGGGCTGTCTGGCCCACACAAGCGGCAAATCACCTTGGCACTGGACGCCTTGGATCGGTTTATGCCGATGCACGTACATCTGACCCGCGACGGTCTGATCTCGGCCTTTGGCCCGACCATGGGCAAGATTGCCGCTGACATCCATCTGATCGGGTTGGATTTCTTCAGCGTGTTCAGCATCCGCCGCCCATCTGGCATCGTTTGCATGGCCGATCTGGTCGCACGGCAGGGTGAGCGTCTGCACCTTTCGTTCCGGGCGGGGGCAAGGGCCGATTTCCGCGGGCTTGCCATCGTTGATGCTGACCGGGGGATCGTTCTGAACCTGTCGTTCGGAATTACCGTCGTGGACGCCGTTCGCAAACATGCTCTGACCGATGCTGATTTTGCGGCTACGGATCTGACGGTTGAAATGCTGTATCTGGTTGAGGCCAAGCGGGCGGTGTTGGGCGAGTTGCAGCGCCTGAACCACCGCTTGCAAGGGGCAAAATCCCTGGCCGAGCTGGAGGCCATGACTGACATGCTGACGGGCCTTGGCAATCGCCGCGCGCTGGATCAGGGATTGGGGCAGTCGATCAGTGCGGCCGACCCGTTTGCGCTGATGCACCTCGACCTTGATCGCTTCAAGATGGTGAACGATACATTCGGCCATGCAGCGGGCGATCATGTGTTGCGCGCCGTGGCAGATGTGATCCGGTCCGAAGTCCGGTCGGGCGATCTTGTGGCGCGGGTCGGTGGCGATGAATTTGTGATCCTTCTGCCCGGAATGACCGATCTGTCGGGCTTGAAATTGGTAGCCGAAAGGATCATCGCAGGTCTGGCCCGACCGGTCCTGTTTGACGGGTGCAGCTGTCAGATCGGCGCCAGCATTGGCCTGACAGTCTCCACGTTCTATCGTCAGCCGGACGCAGACGGCATGTTGCTTGATGCTGACACAGCGACTTATGCCGCCAAGCGGGCCGGGCGCGGGCAGGTTGTGGCGCATTCCACATCAGGGCAAACAGATAAGGGAACCTAGCAGCGGGCGGGGCGTTCTGTCGGTGTAAGGCAGCCAAATCCGGCTGCGCATGACCGAAAGGAAGTTCCCATGTCAGAAGCACTGAAAGCTGTGCCGGGTACGGACAAGATTGATACCGGAATCACGGGCGTCGTCGCGATTGCGAAAGGGCTGGGCGAAAGTCTGGCGGATACCTATCGGCTGGTGTTCAAGACCCACGCCGTGCACTGGAATGTCGAAGGCCCGATGTTTCACTCGATCCACGTCCTGACCGAAGCGCAGTACAACGATCTGTTCGCCGCAGCAGACGACCTGGCCGAGCGGATCCGGGCGTTGGGACGGATTGCACCATTCCAGTTGTCAGAAATCACCAAGATGTCTTGTGTGCAGGATCCAGCGAAACTGGGATCAGCCCAGGAAATGGTGGAAGATCT
>JBKBOF010000159.1:0-7032 GCA_046294955.1 Paracoccaceae bacterium | reverse complement strand
CGGCAGATCGCCCGACACTGTGAGCCTTACCGCGCCGCAATGGCATGAACCGAGGTGCATAAAGGCTCCTCAGGCTGCGTTTGCCCGCGCCAGATGATGTGCGTGGCGCGGATCGTCGGCCGGGTTTCTGCCTGCCTTTTCGGCAAGACGCACCACATAATCAGCGCAGCACAGGTGGTGCAGGCGGCCCACCCCCGACAAGGCCATTGCTTGCGCGAAGACCGCATCAAAGGCGGCGGCCTTTCGCAGCGCACTGTCATCCAATATCTCGTTTCTGTTGTAGCGGTCAAAGAAGCTGTCGGTATAGCGATCCTTGCCCGCAACTGCCGAAAGCGAGCCCCTCTTCAGGCCAAAGCTTTCCTCGGACCGGATCATGTAATGGTTCATCTGGGCTGTGGCATGGCTAACCCGCTCCATCGGCACACGGCGCAGATACTCTCCGTCCGGGTGCCACTCGGGAATGTCGTGCCTGTCGGCGTTGACCCAGCGCATCCCCGCTTGACCCCACCGCGCGGCAGGGCGTGGCAACAAACGTTTCGGCCCATGTTCGCCCAACCTGCGAAACCAGTCGGGATGGGCGTGGATGGTTTTGACCCAGGTTGATGGGAAATCCCGACTTTCACTGGTACGCAGGAACTGCCGATGGGTCAGACCATCCCTCCACGCTATGCGTCCCGAAGTGCCGAACACGCGCCAATTGATTGCCATCCCCAGAAAATCGGCATCCCGAGGGATCAGGTCGGTGATAAGCCCATCCCCTTTGTGGATCACCAGAAATTCGTCCACATCGCAGACCAATGCCCAGTCGGCCTCGCTTACCGGGGCAAGAGCCTTGGCTGCCTCCAGCTTTCTGGCACAGATCTGAAACCCATCCGGTACATCGTGGCGCATATGCGTGATCCAGCCCGCCGCTTGCATTGCATCCAGAAGGGCAGGAGACCGATCCGTGCAATCATTCGTCACGACCACGATATCGGTGAAGCCAAGAGTGCGATACCATGCGACCCATTCCACCAGAAACGGCCCTTCGTTGCGCACGGAACAGATGACAGCAAAGCGCATGGCGGCTCCTTTTTCTGTCCGAATGCTTGACGGGCACCGTCCCCTTCGTCAAGGAAGGCGGCAAAGGAGACCGCGATGAAACTCTTTGTCGGCCTTGGAAATCCAAGCACGAAATATGCCGGCAACCGGCACAACATCGGCTTCATGGCGGTAGACCGCATTGCGGCGGATCATGGCTTCGGCCCGTGGAAAAGTGCCTTCAAGGGCGAGCTGGCCGAGGGGCGGCTGGGGGATGAAAAGGTGCTGCTGCTGAAGCCCGGAACCTTCATGAACCTGTCGGGCCAATCGGTGCAACCCGCTATAGCGTTTTACAAACTGGCGCTGGACGATATCACCGTGTTCCACGACGAGCTGGACCTTGCCCCCGGCAAATGCAGGATCAAACAGGGCGGCGGACATGCCGGCCACAATGGACTGCGTTCGATCAGCGCGATGGTGGGCGAAGGTTATGCCCGTGTGCGTCTGGGCATCGGCCATCCGGGTCACAAGGACGCTGTGGCCTCCTATGTGCTGCATGATTTTGCCAAATCCGATCAGGGTTGGCTGGAGGATGTGTTGCGCGGCGTATCTGACGGGGCCGCGTGGCTTGCAGCAGGCGACAGTCAGAAATTCATGAACGCCGTCGCTCTGCGGACAGCGCCACCCCGGTCCTCCGAAAAGCCCAAAGGCGACACAAAGCCCGCGCCAATGGCAGCGCAGGCGGACGACCGCCGCAGCGCGATGCAGAAATTGCTCGACCGCTTCCGGTAGCGGAGACGCTGGTATCGTGACGCGAATTGCGCCAAAAGGTGCAAGCCCGTGACTGGACCTTTGCAGTGCGCGCGCCTAGCTTCTCGGTAAAGGAGATTTGCCGATGACCGTGTTTTCCCAGGACTGGACCACGCCTTTTGGGCTGCCGCCATTTGCCGAGATCCGCGATGAAGATTTCGGCCCTGCATTTGACGCGGCATTGACTGAAGCGCGCGCCAATATCGCCGGGATTGCCGATAGCGCCGAGGGGCCGACATTCGCCAATGTGATCGAGGCGCTGGAACTGGCCGAGGGTGCGTTGGACCGCGTGGCCGGGGTGTTCTACAACCTCTCTGGCGCAGACTCGAATGACCTGCGTGAAGCGTTGATGCGCGAACTCGCCCCGAAGATGAGCGCGTTTTCATCGGAAGTGTCTAACAACAAACCCCTGTTTGCCAAGATCGAAACCTTGTGGCAGGGTCGTGATCGTCTTGGTTTGACACCCGAACAATTGCGCGTGTTGACGCTCTACCGGCAAATGTTTGTGCGATCCGGCGCGTTGCTCGACGGCGATGCTGCAGACCGGCTGACGGCGGTAAAATCACGACTGGCCGTCCTCGGCACCCGGTTCGGCCAGAACCTGCTGGCAGATGAACGGGACTGGTTCATGCCCATTGCAGAGGCGGATCTGAAAGGGCTGCCCGAGTTTGTCGTGACCTCGGCCCGTGCGGCGGGGCAAGAGCGGGGCGCGCAAGGTCCGGTGCTGACGCTGAACCGGTCGCTGATCGTGCCGTTCTTGCAGTTCTCTCCACTGCGGTCGTTGCGTCAGCGCGCCTATGAAGCGTGGGTGTCCCGGGGGGCAAATGGCAACGCGCATGACAACCGCGCAATTGCAGCCGAAATTCTTGCCTTGCGGGCGGAAAGAGCAACGCTTCTGGGCTATGCCAGTTTTGCGGATTTCAAATTGGAACCGGAGATGGCAAAAACTCCGGCTGCGGTGCGCGATTTGCTAATGCGCGTCTGGCAACCGGCCAAGGCCAAGGCGAACGCGGATGCGCGCGTTCTGGAAGCGATGATGCATGCCGATGGCATTGCGGGCCCACTCGAACCATGGGATTGGCGCTATTACAGCGAAACTCGGCGCCGCACCGAACATGATCTGGATGAAGCTGCACTGAAACCCTACCTGTCGCTCGACGCCATGCTGGCCGCACAGTTCGACTGTGCGAACCACCTGTTCGGTCTCGAGTTCAAAAAGATCGAAGGCCCGTTCTATCACCCCGATGTTCAGGGATGGGAGGTGACGCGCAACGGTTCGCATGTTGCGGTGTTCCTTGGCGACTATTTCGCGCGCGGATCGAAACGCTCGGGCGCATGGTGTTCCGCCATGCGCTCGCAGCGCAAGCTGGGCGGCGATGTGCGCCCGATCGTGGTCAATGTCTGCAACTTCGCCAAGGGTGATCCGGCGCTGCTGTCCTATGACGATGCGCGCACCCTGTTTCACGAATTTGGCCATGCGCTGCACCAGATGCTATCGGACGTCACCTATGGTTTCATTTCCGGCACTTCGGTCGCGCGCGATTTCGTCGAACTGCCAAGCCAGCTCTATGAACATTGGCTCGAAGTGCCTGCGGTTCTGGAACAGCATGCCCGGCATTGGCAGACCGGCGCACCGATGCCCGCCGACATGCTCAAACGCCTGCTGGCGGCCAGCACTTACGATCAAGGCTTTGCCACCGTGGAATTTGTCGCCAGTGCCTTGGTGGATCTCGAATTCCACGAAGGACCAGCCCCGGCGGATCCGATGCAAAAACAGGCCAAAGTACTCGAAGCTTTGGGAATGCCGCGGGCAATCCGGATGCGTCATGCCACGCCGCATTTTGCGCATGTATTTTCCGGCGACGGCTATTCCAGTGGCTATTACAGTTACATGTGGTCCGAAGTGATGGATGCGGACGCCTTTGCCGCCTTTGAAGAAACGGGCGACCCGTTCGACCCCGAAACCGCTGCAAGGCTGGAACGCTTCATTCTGTCGGCGGGCGGGTCAGAAGACGCCGAACGTCTCTACACCCAGTTCCGCGGCCGGATGCCGGGGGTTGATGCGTTGTTGAAAGGCCGTGGTCTGCTGGACGCAGCCTAGCCAGTCGGCTTTATCTTGGCACAAATATCCCCGCCGGAGGCACACAGAGCCAAGCGCGACAGCGCGCAGGCGATCTTTGCGTATGCGCCGCAGGCGCTCAACCCGGTGTCTTGCCGGTGCGACGTGCGGCTCCCGGTGACAGGCTGAAGGCCCTTTGGTAGGCGCGGCTTAGCGTGGCGGGGCTGGAAAACCCGGTGCGCAGCGCAACTTCCGACAAAGGGTGGTTGGTGTCGTTCAGCAAACGGCGGGCGGCGGCCAGACGAAGCGACAGTGCATAGGCTCCGGGGCCAGTGCCAAGGCCCGCGCGGAACAGGTCTTCCAACCGCCGCGCCGACAGGTCGATGCTGGCCGCGATGGCCTTAACGGTTTGCGGACTGTCCAGCCGTGCTTCCATGATCGCAATGGCGCGTGCGACGCGTGGATCAAGGGTCGGATCTGCCGTGCGGGGCGCAATTTGTGGCTCAGTCCCAAGACGGGCCAGCGACAGAAAGCTGCTGGCCACCTGTCGCGCCACCGGTGCGCCATGTCGGGCACGGATCAGATGCAGCATCAGATCATAGGCCGGCGCCGCCCCGCCCGCCGTCATCCGGTTGCGGTCAATGACATAGCGGTCGGGCCGCACATCCACCGCAGGGTGGGCATGGGCCAGATCTTCCAGATCCTCCCAATGCACCGTGGCGCGGTGGCCGTCCAGAAGCCCGGCCCGCGCCAGCACCCATGACGCCGCATCCACCCCACCCATGACCGAAAAGCCGGGCGCCATCCGGCGCAGATCCCGGATCAGGGGGCGGGTTGCCACGACCTCCAGCCGGTAACCCGCAATCACCATCAGCACCTCCGCCCCTCGCGCTGCCGACAAAGCCCCGGATGACGGCAGTTCGATTCCGCACGTCAGGGGAACGGGGCCGCCGTCCGGGGTCACGATACGAAACCGGAACGCCTCGTACCCCAGATGCCGGTTGGCGGCACGCAGCGGGTCAAGCACGCTGGCCACTTCAAGGATCGAGCAATGTGGCAGCACCAGCACCGCCAGTTCCAAAGGCCCCCGAGCAGGGCAAAAGATAGCATTTTCCGCCATGATGTTTTCGTAAAATGCAAAGCGTGGACTGGCAAGGAGGTTAAGGTGCGGGCAACAAAAGGGGGATGCCATGCCGCTGACCATGAACCGCGAGGTTTTCATCACCTGTGCCGTGACGGGATCGGGGGGCACCGAAGGTCGCAGCCCTCATGTGCCGCGCAGCCCAAAGCAGATCGCCGATTCTGCCATCGACGCGGCAAAGGCGGGCGCTGCCGTGGTGCATTGCCATGTCCGGGATCCCGAAACCGGCAAGCCCTCGCGCGCATTGGCGCTGTATCGCGAAGTCACCGAACGCATCCGCGACGCGGGCGAAGATGTGGTGCTCAACCTGACCGCCGGGATGGGGGGGGACATTTATTTCGAGGGCACCGAAGACATGGGCCGCATTGGTCCGCGATCCGATATGGCGGGCGCAGCTGAAAGGGTGGCGCATGTGGTGGACTGCCGGCCCGAGATCTGTACTCTGGACTGCGGCACGATGAATTTCAATGAAGCCGACTATGTGATGGTCAACACACCCGGCCTGCTGCGTGATATGGCGCGGCGGATGACGGCGGCGGGTGTGCGGATCGAGATCGAGGCTTTTGACACTGGCCATCTGTGGTTGGCCAAGGAACTGGTGCGGGAAGGAGTGATCCCCGAGCCGGTACTGGTGCAACTGTGCATGGGTGTGCCGTGGGGTGCGCCGGATGACCTCAACACCTATCTTGCGATGGTCAACAATGTGCCAGCGGGATGGCATTGGTCGGCCTTTGCCTTGGGCCGCCACCAGATGCCCTTTGTTGCGGCCGCTGTCCTTGGCGGGGGCAATGTGCGCGTCGGGCTGGAGGATAACCTTTGGCTGGACAAGGGTATTCTCGCGACGAACGCGCAGCTTGTCGAACGGGCGGCGACCATCATCGAAAACATGGGCGCGCGGGTGATCACCCCTGCCGAAGTGCGCAAAAGGTTAAATCTGGAAAAGAGGGCCCCGCTATGAAACGACTTGCCGTTCTTGCTGTCCTCGCGCTGGCTGGCTGCGACCCGCATACGCCATCGCCCCGCTATGCCGATGCACCGATGTATCTGTTGAACATCGCGCCCGAGCGTCTGCTGGGCACATGGTATGAAGTGGCCAGTTTCCCTGCACCGTTTCAGGATGGTTGCAGCCATACCACCGCAACCTACGGCCGTGCCGACGGCGGGCTGAGCCTGACCAACCGCTGTCGCCGGGATGGCCGCACGGTTCAGATTTCGGGAACGGCCGCGCCGGTCGGACCGGGCCAGTTCAAGGTAAAGCTCGACGGCGTGCCGTTTGCCGGGGATTACTGGGTGATTGGCCAAAGCCGGGACGGTCGCACGCTTCTGGTGGGAACCCCCACGCGGCTCGCGGGCTGGATGCTGCACCGCGACCGTTATGTGACGCGCGAAGAACGGGTCTGGGCGGCACAGGTGTTCCGCAAGAACGGGTATGATGAAGCTGCTCTGCAGCGCACAGACCAGAGGTAACGGCATGGCGCGCAAGGCGGCAATCATCGGCGGCGGCGTCATTGGGGGCGGCTGGGCAGCACGGTTCTTGCTGAACGGCTGGGATGTGGCGGTGTTCGACCCCGACCCGGAAGCCCCGCGCAAGGTGGGCGAGGTCATGGCCAATGCCCGCGCTGCCCTGCCTGCCCTGTCGGATGGCCCGATGCCGGCAGAGGGGAGCCTTACCTTTGCCACTACATTGACCGATGCAGTACAGGGTGCCGACTACATTCAAGAGTCGGTGAGCGAACGGCTTGACCTGAAACATCGCGTCTTTGCTCAAATCCAGCAAATCGCCCCGGATACACCGATCGGAAGTTCGACATCGGGGTTCAAACCGTCTGAATTGCAGCAAAACGCCGCCAACCCCGCCACGATCTTTGTCGCGCATCCCTTCAACCCGGTTTATCTGTTGCCGCTTGCCGAGGTGGTTCCCAGCCCGGTCAGCAACCCGGCGCTGATCGAAGCCGCCAAAGAGATTTTGCGCGAAATCGGCATGTTCCCCCTGCACATCCGA
>JBKBOF010000158.1:0-7062 GCA_046294955.1 Paracoccaceae bacterium | reverse complement strand
TGCCGCCAATGCCCGCAGGCTTGGCCGCAGCGGGCCAAAACACCCGTTCTGACAGAAAGGTTCCGCCCATGCCCTTCGTGATTTCGCGTGCCGCCTATGCCGATATGTATGGCCCGACTGTCGGGGACAGGCTGCGTCTGGGCGATACCGACCTCATCATCGAGGTAGAGCGCGACCTGATCGCTGAACGGAGCGGCGGCCTGAACGGCCTGATGTACGGTGAAGAGGTGAAGTTCGGCGGTGGCAAGGTCATCCGCGATGGCATGGGGCAAAGTCAGATCACCCGTGCGGGCGGCGCGATGGACACGGTCATCACCAATGCGCTGATTGTCGATCATACCGGCATCTACAAGGCCGATGTGGGCTTGCGAGATGGCAAGATCGCGGTGATCGGCAAGGCCGGGAACCCCGACACCCAACCGGGGGTGGATGTGATCATCGGGCCGGGAACCGAGATCATCGCGGGCGAGGGGCGCATCCTGACCGCAGGCGGCTTTGACGCCCATATCCACTTTATCTGTCCGCAACAGATCGATGATGCGCTGCATTCTGGCCTGACGACCATGCTGGGTGGCGGTACGGGCCCTGCGCATGGCACGCTGGCCACCACGGCCACACCGGGGCCTTGGCACATCGGGCGAATGCTGCAAGCGGCGGATGCCTTTGCGATGAACCTGGCCTTTGCGGGCAAGGGAAATGCGTCGCTGCCCGCAGCATTGGAAGAACAGGTACGGGCGGGGGCGGCCGCGCTCAAGCTGCACGAGGATTGGGGCACCACCCCGGCGGCCATCGACTGCTGCCTGTCGGTGGCCGATGCGATGGATGTTCAGGTGATGATCCACACCGACACGCTGAACGAGTCCGGCTTTGTCGAAAACACATTGAAAGCCATCGGGGGCCGCACCATCCACGCCTATCACACCGAAGGCGCCGGCGGCGGGCATGCCCCCGACATCATCAAGGTGGTCAGCAGCCAGAACATCCTGCCCTCATCGACCAACCCGACGATGCCCTACACCGTGAACACCATCGAAGAACATCTGGATATGCTGATGGTCTGCCACCACCTGGACAGCAAGGTGCCTGAAGATGTGGCCTTTGCCGAAAGCCGCATCCGACGCGAGACGATTGCAGCCGAAGACATCCTGCATGATCTGGGCGCATTTTCGGTGATGGCGTCAGACAGTCAGGCCATGGGCCGGGTGGGCGAGGTGATCAGCCGCACATGGCAGACCGCGCACAAAATGAAACTGCAACGCGGGCGGCTGGACGGCGAGCAGGGGCAAAATGACAATCTTCGGGTGCGGCGCTACATCGCGAAATACACGATCAATCCGGCGATCATCCATGGCATCAGCGACCATATCGGCAGCATCGAGGTTGGCAAACGTGCAGACCTTGTGCTGTGGAACCCAGCCTTCTTTGGTGCCAAGCCCGAGATGGTGCTGATGGGTGGCGTGATTGTTCTGGCCCAGATGGGCGACCCCAATGCCAGCATCCCCACGCCGCAGCCGGTGCACAGCCGACCGATGTTCGGCGCTTATGGTCGCAGTCTGGAACGCAACGCGGTGATCTTTGTCAGCCAGGCGGCACAGGACGACGGCATCGGCATCACGCTGGGGCTGGCCAAGGACACGGTGGCGGTCAAAAGCACGCGCGGCGTGACGAAGGCGGACATGCGGCTGAATTCCGCCACGCCCACCATCGAGGTAGATCCCGAAACCTACGAAGTGCGGGCTGATGGCGTGCTGTTGACCTGCGAGCCGGCCGAGGAGCTTCCTCTCGCGCAGCGGTATTTTCTGTATTGAACGCGTCAATGACATGCAGCTCGGTCGGTATCCACAATCCGTCGGATCGGCCAACCGGGGCGCTGCGCTTGCGGCGGCACGGCAGCGACCTCACGCAAGGCATCTTGCAGCATGGCTTCGCGTCGCTTCAGCCGGTCCAGTTGCGCCCGGATGTCAGCGAGTTCATTCTCAAGCTTCAGCTTCAGCATGTTTGCCCCATTTTCACGGTCTGTTCCCATGCAGATTGCCCGGAAGTGGTTAACGAACTCTCATCGCGCCCGAGGAAGTTTCGCCGATTTCGCGGCGGATTTGCAAAAACCGTTCCGGAAACGGCGCAACATGGGGTAAGATCAAACCGGAGGCGGAGATACCAAAGGGGGGACCGGATGCAACAACCGGAGACTACCCGACATGCAACGACCCGCCAATTCACCTTTGTCGCCACAGGCTGCGCACGCGCTCGACCTGTTTTTTGCCACCGAGGCGCCGATCGGCAACGCTTTGGCGTTGCGGCGTGGCCGCGAGGTGCAATTCGCCCACCTTTACGCTTTGTCCGATGCGGCACTGGCTGCGATGGGGTTGACCCGCGAGGGTCTGCCTCGGTGGATTTACCGCGACATCTTCAAGACCTGAGGCCATCCCATGACTGATCTTCCTGCCGCCCACCACCTTCTGACTGATGCGCCTTCCACGACTTACGACGTGGTTTTGCTGACGTATGATGACCGTCTGATCCGTCGAAAGCGGTTGGTCACGGCGCGGAACGAGGGGTTTCTTGTCGATCTGCCCGAGGTTACCAATCTGGATACGGTCTGGGGGTTCGAGTTGGACGATGGCCGCGCGATCCAGATCCTTGCTGCCGAGGAACAGGTTCTGTCGATCACCGGTCCCGATCTTGCGCGCTATGCATGGCACATCGGCAACCGCCACACACCCTGTCAGGTCGAGCCGGACCGTCTGGTGATCCGCGCCGATCATGTGCTGGAGGCGATGCTGCGCCAGTTGGGTGCAGATGTGCGTACGACGCACGCACCCTTTGCACCCGAGGTTGGCGCTTATGGCATGGGCCGCCCGATGGGGCATGCGCATGACACCGATCATGGTCATCTGCATGTGCATCACCACGCCTCGCACCATCACGACGACAAGGACGATGAAGAGGAGACACCCGCGCCGTGACCCAAGGCTTGCTGACCCTTGTGCAATGGTTGTCTCCGGCGTTTCCGACCGGCGCATTTGCCTATTCGCACGGGCTTGAGTCAGCCATTGCTGATGGGGCGGTTGCCGATGCGGCGGGGGTGCGACAGTGGCTGGCCGACGTTCTGGACTTTGGCGCCGGGCGGCAGGATGCGATCCTTTTGGTGCAGTCGCTGCGTCCGGGCGCAAACCATGACCATCTGGACGATCTGGCGCGGGCCTTGCAGCCATCGTCAGAACGGCTGACCGAGGCGCTGGATCAAGGTTCGGCTTTTGCGCGGACTGTTGCAGGTTTGACCGGGCGCGCCTTGCCGCCGCGCTGTTTGCCGGTAGCCGTAGGCGAAGCAGCGGCCCCTATGGCCTTGCCCGAGGCGCAAGTGGCCGCCCTGTATCTGCATGCATTTGCCAGCAACCTGACATCGGTGGCCATGCGCTTCATGCCCTTGGGCCAGGCCGAAGGGCAAAGCGTTCTGGCGGCCCTGCACCCGCTGATCGACAGTCTGGCCGAAGAAGCAACACGCTTGACGCTGGAAGATCTGGGTAGCGCCGCCTTTGGGGCGGATATGTCGGCGATGGCGCATGAAACGATGGACGTAAGGATATTCAGGACATGACTGCGAATGGCCCGCTGCGGGTGGGAATTGGTGGCCCGGTGGGGGCCGGAAAGACGACGCTGACCGAACATCTGGCCCGTGCTTTGGCCAATCGGTGTTCGATGGCGGTCATCACCAATGACATCTACACCCGCGAAGATGCCGAATACCTGATGCGGGCGCAGGTCTTGCCTGCCGACCGGATCCGCGGTGTGGAAACCGGCGGTTGTCCGCACACCGCAATCCGCGAGGATGCCAGCATCAATCTTGCCGCCGTGACGGATCTGCGCCGTCTGCATCCGGATCTTGATCTGATCCTGATCGAGTCGGGCGGTGACAATCTGGCGGCGACATATTCGCCCGAGCTCGCGGATCTGACCATCTATGTCATCGACACCGCGGCAGGGCAGGACATTCCGCGCAAACGAGGGCCAGGTGTTACCCGGTCGGATCTGTTGATCGTGAACAAGATCGATCTTGCCCCCCATGTTGGCGTTGATCCGGTGCTGCTTGAATCCGACACAGCCCGTGCCCGTGGTGCGCGTCCCTATATCATGGCGCGACTGCGCCAGGGCGAGGGCATCGGCGCGGTGGTGGCTTTTCTGGAGCGTGAAGGCGGATTGATCCTTCGCCCTGTTGTGGACGTCCAAAAGGCGTCCTGACAGACGTCTGTCGCGCTGCAACGGTCAGGATCCCGGTTTGCGCCGGGATTTTGCATTTTTCGGCCATTTTATGATCAAATTTTGTCCTGAGTCGGATGGTCGGGCGATTACCGTCTGATTTTCATGCGGCAACGGCCAGTTGTGCGGAAAATTCGGGCAATCGGCGCGGCGCTGCCGGGTCAATGCCGCCGGGCCTACCACAGACCTTGCCGCGTTGCAGCAATGACGCTTTCGTGACAGCGCAGCCCATCAGGGTGGCAAAGAAAAATGGTTGTGCGGTGGCGGCTGCGAATTGGACCTCCGCCACCACCGCACGGGGTGCAACAATGTTGCCGCGCAAACATAGGCTTTTTTGCATGTAAAGGAAAGGCTGTGCGTTGCTGCGGCCCCAACAGGGGAAAATCATGTCGAACTTCAAAGGAGCCATGTTGGCCGCCGCCGTCGCCATGACGGCAGGGCAGGCCATCGCTCAGGACGAGACAATCAAGGTCGGTGTTCTTCATTCGCTGTCAGGTACGATGGCGATTTCGGAAACCACGCTGAAAGACACCATGCTGATGCTGATCGACGATCAGAACGCCAAGGGCGGTCTTTTGGGCAAGAAGTTGGAGGCGGTGGTCGTTGACCCGGCCTCGGACTGGCCGCTGTTCGCCGAAAAGGCGCGCGAATTGCTGACGGTGTCCAATGTTGATGTGATGTTTGGCTGCTGGACCAGCGTCAGCCGGAAATCCGTGTTGCCGGTGATCGAGGAATTGAACGGCCTGTTGTTCTACCCGGTCCAGTATGAGGGCGAGGAAAGCTCGAAGAACGTGTTCTACACGGGGGCCGCACCGAACCAGCAGGCAATTCCGGCCACCGACTATTTCCTTGAAGAACTGGGCGTGCAGAAATTCGCGCTGTTGGGCACCGATTATGTCTATCCGCGCACGACCAACAACATCCTCGAGGCCTATCTGATGTCTAAGGGCATCGCGAAAGAGGATATCTTCGTGAACTACACGCCCTTTGGACACTCGGACTGGTCCAAGATCGTGGCCGATGTGGTGGCGCTTGGTGCGGACGGCAAGAAAGTCGGCGTGATTTCGACCATCAACGGCGATGCCAATATCGGGTTCTACAAGGAGTTGGCGGCTGCGGGCATTTCCGCAGATGATATCCCGGTCGTGGCCTTCTCGGTCGGCGAAGAAGAGCTTTCAGGTCTGGATACGTCGAACCTCGTGGGACATCTGGCGGCGTGGAACTACTTCCAGTCTGCCGAAGCCCCGGTCAACGCCGAGTTCATCGCCAAGTGGAAGGCGTTTGCCGGTGAAAACCGGGTGACAAATGACCCGATGGAGGCTCATGTCATCGGCTTCAACATGTGGGTCAAGGCGGTCGAGGCGGCGGGCACCACCGATGTCGATGCCGTGCGCAGCGCGATGTATGGCCTTGAGGTGCCGAACCTGACCGGTGGCACGGCCAAGATGCTGCCGAACCACCACCTGACAAAGCCGGTGCTGATTGGCGAAATCCGCGCCGATGGCCAATTCGACATCGTGTCGCAGACCGATCCGGTCCCCGGCGACGCCTGGACAGACTTCTTGCCCGAATCGAAGGTGCTGGAGGCGGATTGGGCCGAACTGGGCTGCGGGATGTACAACACCGAAACCAAGACCTGCGTTCAGATCAAGTCAAACTACTGAACCGGCCTTGACCTTTGCGGAAGGGGGCGCCCCTTCCGCAGTTTCCCGCACTCAACAGACAGGGCCGTCCCCGCATGCGTGCCGTTCTCTCCCTCTTGCTCTGGTCCTTGATTGCCATCCCGTCGGCCGGCCTGGCCCAAACCGCAGAAACGCCCGACGTGGCCAAGATTTTGCAAGACAACCGCGTTCTGGTCGAAAAGCCGTCACGCCAGACCATCGCGCCGGTGATCGCAGCCCTTGCCCAAAGCGGTGATCCGCAAGCCGCCGCGATCCTTGCCGCCTGGGCGGACAAGGGGCTGGGACTGCGGAGATCGGACGGAGCCTTTGTCCTGATCACCGAGACGCCCGAGGGCTATGCGCTGCGCAGTCTGGATGGCGCTAACGCAGGCACCGCTGCCAAAGCCGAGATCACCGAACTGCGTCCCAATGCCGGGGTGCGCGGGGTGATCGCCACGGCCCTTGTGCAGTTTCAACTGTCCGATCCGGACCCCAGCCGCCGCAAGGCGGCGCTGACTACCATCGCGCGGGATCCGTCCGCCGATCTTCTTGACCCCTTGCGCGCGTCGCTGGCCGTGGAAACCGACCCCGCACTGAAAGCCCAGAAAGACCGGCTGGTGCGGCTGTTGACCCTGCGCTTTGACCCCGACAGTGCCACCCGTGTGTCTGCAATCGAAAGCTTCTCGGGCGACCTTGGCCTTGATCTGCGCGCCGCCCTCAACCCGCTTTTGGTCACCCAACGTCTGGTGGCCCCCCGGTCTGTCGCGTTCAAGGGCAATATCGCTGGCACGCTGAACCCGGGCAGCGATCTGTCTGAAACCGATGCCTATGATCTTCTGGTTGCTGCCAACCTCGCGCCTGCCCGGCTTGCCCCCGCTGATCTGAAGGCAGCCTTGGCCGCCCATATCGTCGATGGGGCAATTGGCGGTATTCCCCTGTCGGATCTCAACACCCAGTCAGCCCGCAACCGGGCCTATACCGCGCTCGAGTCTGCGGGAACCGTCCCGCTGGCCGCTACGGACGAAGAGGTTGTTCAAGCTGTCGCCGCACACCACTTTGCCGATATTTACAGCGAAACAGACCCTGCCGTAACCAGTGCGGCGAACGCCGTTCTGACCGGGATCGAATTGAAACTTGCCGCCAT
>JBKBOF010000157.1:0-7074 GCA_046294955.1 Paracoccaceae bacterium | reverse complement strand
ACCCTGTTTGGCACCGGATAAAGATGCGGAATGCCGGGACTGGTGATCAGGCAAGCCACGTCATCAAAGGCACCCTGACGGGTAAGGTCGGTCAGCGCAAAACCCTCGGCCTCGGCCTTTGCACGCGCCTCGGGGCTGTCATCCCACAGCAGGGCAATCGCCCCCCCGGCGTCGAGCGCGCGGGCGGTGGCAAGGCCGGACCGCCCCAGTCCCAGAACGGCAACCCTTGCGCCGGTAAAGCCCTTGACTGGAATCATCTGCCGCCCCTTTTCGATCAACTCCGTCAGGGGATAGGGGATGGCGCGCGATCTTGAAAGGGGGCGCCTTCGGCTTGCGCGGCAGGGGGCTGTCTGCCCCCTCGGCCTTCGGCCTCACCCCCGAGGATATTTTTGAACAGATGAAGGGGGCAAAGCCGCCTTACCCTGCGTGGAAAGGGTGTAGCGGGCGCGGGCGGGGTGATCGAACCAGCCGTAGTGATTGTCCCGCAGGATGGTAGCCGCCCGGGCGATGCCAGTGGTTTTGGCAAGGGCGGCAGGACTTTGACCATCGGCGAAGGGGGCGAGTGCGGCGGCAAGGCGCACAGCGTCCTGGCGATAGGACGTCATGCGCTTGACGCCGGTTGTCCCGCCGATGTTGGGATCGCCCATCCGGTTGTGAAATTCGCGCAGCAGGCGGCTGGCCTTGGCCAGATTCTTGCGCGGCTGGTAGGGGGCAGGATCAAGGTGGGGTTGGACATGACCATCGCGGACAGTGAGCAGGCCAAGACCGAGTCGGCGCAAGAGGCCAATAAGGTCGCGGTAGCGGTGGGTCCATTTGGTGGGCTGGGGGACGGCGAGATAGACGTGGTCAAACACTCCCTGCCGGGCCACGCCTTGCAAGATGAGGGGAAGATTGAGCGCTGTTTTCAGCTCGACGATCAGGGGTGGATCAGGATCGCGGCAGGCCATGACATCGGCCGCCCCGACCTCGGCCTTGACGGTGTAGCCCTGGGCTTCGAGGAAAGCCTTTACGGGGGGGTAGAGGTCGGACTCTTTCATTGCGGGCCGTCGATGCTAAATAAATTCTCGTGTTGCCCTGCGACTCACTGCTTCCTACCTAAAGGCGTAAGCCAACAAAAAACTGATAAGGAGTGTGAGCACCACAGGAACTCCACGGTACAAAAATTCCGCCAACAGAGAAACTTCGCCGCAGCGCCAAAGCGACAACGGAAAGCGACCAGCATCGCTGACCGCAAACGACCCAAAGCAGGCGGCCACGAACCCTATCCATTTTTTGGCTGACCCCAAAGAAAACAATTCTGAATTCCCCGGTTCCAGAAAACTGTCCCAAGCCAGCACTACACCGGCAAATGCGGCGACATACAGAACTGTATTGTTTTTCGCTTCAATCCATCGATCCAACCGACGAAGCAAATTGGGAGTCATCACCGCACCTTCAAGGTAGCCAGACCTATGAGCGCCAAGATCAGGCTGATGATCCAGAAGCGGATCACGATTTGCGGCTCGGCCCAGCCTTTTTTCTCGAAATGGTGGTGGATCGGGGCCATCAGGAACACCCGCTTTCCGGTGCGTTTGAAGTAAAGTACCTGAATGATGACCGACATCGCCTCTACCACGAAAAGTCCGCCGACGATGGCCAGCACGATTTCGTGCTTGGTGCAGACGGCGATGGCGCCAAGCGCGCCGCCCAGCGCAAGGCTGCCAGTGTCGCCCATGAACACGGCGGCGGGGGGAGCGTTATACCACAAGAACCCCATGCCGCCCCCGAACAGGGCGGCGCAGAAGATCAGAAGCTCGCCGGTCCCGGGTACGAAATGCACGCCAAGGTATTGGGTGTAGTTGAAGTTGCCGACCACATAGGCGATCACGCCGAAGGTGCCGGCAGCGATCATCACCGGCATGATGGCAAGACCGTCAAGCCCGTCAGTCAGGTTGACCGCGTTGGCAGCGCCCACGATGACGATCATCCCGAAGGGCACAAAGAACCATGACAGGTTCAAAAGCAGATCCTTGAGAAAGGGAAACGCCAGCTGGTTCGTCAAGCCGACCGGATGAAAGCTGGCAGCGGCAAAGCTGGCAAGGGCTGCGATCACCAGTCCCGCCGAAAACCGCACCTTTCCGGAAACACCCTTGGTGTTTTGCTTTGTCACCTTGGCATAATCGTCGGCAAAGCCGATCAGGCCAAAAGCGAGCGTGACCAAGAGCACGATCCAGACATAGGGATTGTCCAGCCGCGCCCACAGAAGCGTTGACACCAGAAGCGCAGACAGGATCAGCAGGCCACCCATGGTGGGCGTTCCGGCCTTGGCAAAATGCGAGGCCGGACCATCATCGCGGATCGGCTGGCCCTTGCCCTGCCTGCGGCGCAGGATGTTGATCAGGGGTTGCCCGAACATGAAGCCAAACACCAACGCCGTCAGAAATGCCCCGCCCGCACGAAATGTAATGTAGCGAAAGAGGTTGAAAAAGTCGCCTCCGCCAGAAAACTCGGTCAGCAGATACAACATTTACACAGTCCCTTCTTTTGCGGGGGTGCCTTGGCCCATTTTGCGCAGCGCGTCAACGACAAGGCTGACCTTTGATCCTTTGGAGCCCTTGACCAGAACGATGTCGCCCGCATCCACCAGTTGCCGTGCACGGGGGGCAAGGTCGGCAGCAGTCGCCGACCATTCTCCGCGTTGGCTGCGCGGCAGGGCTACATGCAAAGCACGAGTCCTGGGACCGACGCAGTGGATCGTGTGCACAGCATCAAGGCCGGGATGGCGCGCGATTGCCGCGTGCAAAGCTGCCTCGGTCGGACCAAGTTCAAGCATGTCGCCTAGGATTGCGATGCGACGGCCCTGCCCGACCCTGCCCACGCCGTTCTGGGGCTGCGCTGCGATCAGCACATCAAGGCTGGCAGCCACCGAAGCCGGATTGGCGTTGAAGGCATCGTCGATCAGCTGAAAGCTGGTTTCATCGACCCGGTCAAGCAAGATGGTTTCACGGGTGCCACGGCCTGCGGGCGGCTGCCAGTTTCCGATATCGCAAGCCGCGATCGCGGGATCTGCGCCCAGTGCCTCGGCCACCGCCAACGCCCCAAGCGCATTCAGGGCAAAGTGCTTGCCGGGGCTGCGGACCTTGAACAGCAGCGGCCCCCCATTGCAGGTCGCACGCACCACGGTCGCATCGTCGGTGAGTTGGGCATGGGTCAGGTGATACTGCGCAGCGGGATCGGTGCCGAACAGCACAGTCCGTGCCCCCGTTGCCGCCGCCTTGGCCAGAAGGATCGGCGTGGTCGGCAAATCAGCATTCAGGATCGCAGCGCCACCGGGGATCAAACCGTCCATAATGGCAGCCTTTTCTTCGGCGATTGCCTCGACATCGGCGAACGCCTCAAGATGGGCCGGGGCAACGATCGTGATCATCACCACGTCCGGCCGCGCCATGCGCGACAGGGGCGCAATTTCGCCCGGGTGATTCATGCCGATCTCGATCACAGCAAAATCGGCGCCGGCGGGCATCCGCGCCAGCGTCAGCGGCACGCCCCAATGGTTGTTGTAACTTGCCTCGGCGGCATGGACGCGGCCTTGCCCGCCCAGAATGGCGCGCAACATTTCCTTGGTCGAGGTTTTTCCGACCGAACCCGTCACGCCGACTACCTTGGCCCGCGTGCGGGCGCGGGCAAAGCGACCCAGCTTTTCCAACGCCTGAAGAACATCGGGCACGATCAGCAGTGGGGCATCCGGGGCCACACCTTCAGGACGGCGCGACACCAATGCAGCGGACGCGCCCTTTTGCAGGGCCTGAGCCACGAAATCATGGCCATCGCGCACATCTTTCAGCGCCACGAACATATCGCCGGGGCGCAGGGTGCGGGTGTCGATGGAGACGCCATTCGCCTGCCAGACGGTCGTGCTTTGCCCGCCGGTTGCGGCAACGGCATCGGTTGATGTCCACAGCATCAGATCACCCCATCCAGAGCGGCCACCGCCACGCTGGCCTGTTCCACATCGTCGAACGGATAAACCTGTCCGGCGATTGTCTGGCCGGTTTCATGGCCTTTGCCAGCGATCAGCAGGGCATCGCCGGGTTGCAGGGCATCGACCCCGCGCAGGATCGCCTCGGCCCGGTCACCGACCTCGGTCGCCTCGGGACAGGCCGCCATGATCGCGGCGCGGATCGCGGCGGGATCTTCTGAACGCGGGTTGTCGTCGGTGACGTAAAGCACATCGGCATGGGCTGCCGCCGCAGCCCCCATCAGCGGGCGTTTGGTGGTGTCGCGGTCGCCACCGGCACCAAACACGATGATGATGCGGCCCATCACATGCGGGCGCAGGGCGCGCAACGCCGTTTCAATCGCGTCGGGCGTATGGGCGTAATCGACATAGACCGTCGCGCCATTGCTGCGGGTTGCGGCAAGCTGCATCCTGCCGCGCACGCCGGTCAGTTTCGGCAAAGTGCCGAACACCGCCTGCGGATCGTCACCCGACGCTATGGCAAGGCCAGCGGCAAGCGCCACATTCTCGGCCTGAAATCCGCCGACGAGGTTGAGCCGGGTCATGTAGGGCTGACCTTGCCACGCAAAGCGCAGATCCTGACCGGTGGCATCGTAGCGTTGAGACAACAGGCGCAGGTCTGCCCCCTGCCCGTGGCCTACGGTCATCGTGGGCAAGCCACGGTCAAGACACAGTTCCACGATCTGCGACGCATGGGCGCCGTTCAGATTGACAACCGCCACGCCATCATCGGGCAAAAGCCGAGAGAACAACGCGGCCTTGGCCTGAAGATAGGCCTCCATCGTGTGGTGATAGTCCAGATGGTCCTGCGTCAGGTTGGTGAAACCGGCCGCACAAAGCCGCACTCCATCCATCCGCCGCTGATCAAGACCATGCGACGAAGCCTCCATCGCGCCATGGGTGACACCTGCATCTGCCGCCTGTGCCAACATGGCGTGCAGGGTGATGGCATCGGGGGTTGTGTGGGAAGATGGCGCGGACCATGCGCCCTCAATCCCGGTGGTGCCGATGTTGATCGCGGGATGGTCCAGAACTTCCCAGATCTGGCGCGTGAAGGTCGCGACCGAGGTTTTGCCATTGGTGCCGGTGACCGCAACCATGCGGGAAGGTTGCGCGCCGAACCACAGCGCAGCGGCACGGGCAAGGGCTTCGCGCGCATCCTCGACAACCACAATCGGCGTTGCACCATCTGGCAAAAGCCGTGCGCCTGCGGCATCGGTCAGAATCGCCGCCGCCCCTTGTGCGATGGCGGTCGGCGCAAAGGTTGCACCATGGACCCGACTGCCCGGCAAGGCCGCAAACAGAAAGCCGGGCTGTACTGCCCGGCTGTCCACCGTGATACCGGCAAGGGCAGGATTGACCCCTGCCCGTGAGGTCAACCCCAGATCTGCCAATGATGCGCGGCGCGGTGCCATGTCATGTCCCCTCAGTTCCGGACGGCTGTTAGCCCATCCATGGGGGGGGCTTCAACCACCGGACGGATGCCCAGCAGCGGGGCGATGCGACGGGTGATCTCGGCGGCGACGGGAACAGCCGTCCAGCCTGCGGTGCGGCGCGGCTCGGTGCCGGAGGTTTCCACGGGTTCGTCCAGCGTGACCAACACCACATAGCGCGGGTCTGAAGCGGGGAAGACCGATGCGAAGGTGTTGATCACCTTGTCTTTATAATAGCCACCAGTGCGCCTGGGCTTGTCGGCGGTGCCGGTCTTGCCTGCCACTTCGTATCCCGGCACCTCGGCCATGCTGGCAGTGCCGCGCGTCACAACCTGTCGCAGCATCGACACGGCCGCATCCGCCACATCTTCGCGCATGACGCGGGTGCCAGGGCGCGGGGCATCCTGTTTCAGAAGCGTTGGTTTGACAGTGATTCCGCCGTTCGCGATGGTGGCATAGGCGGTGGCAAGATGCAGCGGACTGGCCGACATGCCATGGCCGTAAGACGTGGTGATGGTCACGATGTCCGGCCATTTGGCGGGCAACAACGGTTTTGCGCCCGGCGCTTCGATCAACTCGATCGGGGTCGCGTCAAACATGCCCAAGGATTTGAGGAACGCCTGCTGCCGCAAGCCACCGATCTGCAGCGCCATTTTCGCCGTGCCGACGTTCGACGATTTGACGATCACATCCGTCACCGACAGCAGCGGCCCGTAATTCTTGTTCTGGAATTCCTTGATGCGGTGCTTGCCCCATTGCATCGGCGCGTTGGCATCCACCATGGTATCTGGGCCAACAAGACCCAGCTCCATGGCCTGCGCGACCGCGAAGATCTTGAAGGTGGAACCGAGTTCGTACACCCCCTGCACCGCGCGGTTGAACAATGGGCTGTCGCCTGGTTCGGCGTCCTTGGGCAGCACCGGGTTCGGACGATTGTTGGGGTCGAAGGCCGGAAGGCTGGCCAACGACAGGATCTCGCCGGTTTTCACGTCCATGATGATGGCCGCGCCGCCTTTGGCGTTCAGCATGGTCATGCCTGCGCCCAGAATTTCTTCGACAGCCGCCTGCACGGTCAGGTCGATCGACAATTCCAACGGATCCCCCGCATGGGCCGGATCGCGCAACCTCGCGTCCATGGCTTTCTCGACACCGGCTGTTCCGATCACCTCGGCACTGTTCACGCCTTCGGCACCAAAAGATGCCCCACCCAGAATATGCGCGGCAAGCTGACCGTTGGGATAAAGCCGCATCTCGCGCGGGCCAAACAGAAGGCCGGGATCACCTATATCGTGCACAGCCTGCATCTGTTCGGGCGACAGCACCTTGCGCAGCCAGATAAAGCTGCGGCCATCGGTAAAGCGACGCTCCAGATCGTCAGCCTTCATTTCGGGGAACAGGGCGGCCAGTTCGCGCGCGACACGGGCCGGATCCACCATATCCTTGGGATGGGCATACAGAGCATGCGTCAGCATGTTGGTGGCCAGAACACGGCCATTGCGGTCGGTGATATCGGCACGTTGAGCCAGAATCTCGGCCCCCGACGCAAGCGAGCGCGGTTCGGCCGCTTCGGTTGCGGCCAGAAGACCCATCCGTGCGCCGATGGTGGAAAAGGCGACAAAGAACGACAAGCCAAGGATCAGCAGC
>JBKBOF010000156.1:0-7077 GCA_046294955.1 Paracoccaceae bacterium | reverse complement strand
CACCCAAGGTGGCGCAAGTGATGGCACATCTGGTGCTGGACGGTCACGATACCTTGCCGGAAGGGTTTCGCGTCGAAGCGTCGCTATAGCGGGTGTCGCATCGCCTCGGTCCGCAAAATGCCCATCAGTTCAGACAAGACCTGGTGTGATCTGGGGTCTTTCAGATGCCCATTGTCGTCGAAAGCGGCGCCGGAATCGGCGATGAAGACTTCGGGGCCCGGAAGAACGCGAGCGCGGAATGGCGTCAGGCAGTGGCGCAACGAAAACTGTGACCGCTCGCCCCCGGCGCGGCCTGCTGCGGCTGAAACGATCGCAACGGGTTTGTCGCGAAACGGTGCACCTTTGGTGCGGCTGATCCAGTCGAGCGCGTTTTTCAGAACGCCGGGCAGATTCTTGTTATACTCGGGCGTTGCGATCACGATAGCGTCGGCCGTTGAGATCTGGTCGGCGAGGAGCTGGACTTCGTCTGGAATTCCCGAGGCATCTTCAAGATCCGCGTCATAGAGCGGCAGGCGAATATTCCCCTCGACATACTGGCAGGGCCCAAAGCTGCGTTTTGCCTCGGCCAGCAGCATCCGGTTGGTGGATCCGGCGCGCAGCGCGCCACAGATGCCAAGAAGCGTCAAAGTCATCAGGTTCAGCCTTATTGAAAAAGGGATAGCACAAACGGGGCAACAAGGGCGGTGGCAATGGCATTCAGGGCCATGCCAAGCCCGGCAAAGGCCCCGGCAGTCGGATTGACCTGAAACGCACGGGCTGTGCCGATGCCGTGGCTAGTGACGCCTACGGCAAAGCCGCGCGCCCGCCAGTCTTTCAGCCGAAGCGCATTCAGCAGCGGCGTGGCCACCACTGCGCCAGTGATCCCGGTCAGGATAACCATGACGGCTGTCAGTGTTGGGGATCCACCAATGCTTTCAGAAATACCGATGGCCACCGGGGCGGTGGCGGACTTGGGCGCAAGCGACGCAAGAACCCCCGGATCGACGCCCATCGCCCTGGCAAGTGCCAACGCGGAGAGCGCCGCCGTCATCGACCCGACCACCAAGGCCGCGCCAACAGGCAGCAAGGCGCGCCGCAAACGAGGAAGGTTGTCATAAAGTGGCAGCGCCAAAGCCACGGTCGCGGGGCCCAGCAGAAAGTGGGTGAACTGCGCACCCGCGAAATAGGTTGTGTAGGGCGTGGCGCTTAGATGAAGCAGAACTGCTAGCACTGCCACCGCCACAAGCACCGGGTTGACCAACGGATTACGCCCTGCTGCTTGAAAGCAGGCATCGCCGAACGCATAGGCGGCCAGCGTGGCGGTCAGCCACAGCAGCGGGCCTTGCGACAGATAGCTCCAGATTTCGGCAAAATCAGTCATCATGGCTTCCAGTCAGGCGGGCGACGGCGGTAAAGGTCAGCGCCCCGGCGGCGATCGACAGGATGGTAGACCCCACAACAGCAAGAAGAATGGCAGCCGTCTGCCCACCCAACGTCGCGATATGGCCGACCACGCCAACCCCCGCCGGTACGAACAGCAGCGACAGATGTGCCAGTATGCCTTGGGCCGTTGGCCGGATCAGCGCCAGCAAACGTGGCGACAGGGCCAGCAACACCAGCATCAGCACCATGCCCAGGACCGGCCCGGGCAAGGGAAGGGACAAGGCACGCGCCGTGGCTTCGCCCAGCAACTGGCAAAGCAGGATGGCGGTTAGGGCATGAAGCATAGGCGTCAACCTTTATTGTTTTCCAAAGCCTAAGCCGTTCGAAGGAAAAGGGAAGGGCAGGTGTCGAAACTCGCATCCCGTTCAATGGCAAGCCGACATAGCCGCACCACAAGATCGGCCTCTGAAAACCCTGCCACATGATGGCCAAGATGTTGGGGATAAGATGCCCAAACACGCCAGATGATGGGTCGGGGATGTTGACTCTTGGGCCCCTGGTGCGAAACCATCAGTATCTTGCGACTCATGAGGCGAAGGTGCGTTTTACCCGACTTCGACTGAACGGCTTCAAAAGCTTCGTCGACCCTACGGATCTGGTGATCCATGAGGGGCTGACCGGCGTGGTCGGGCCGAACGGTTGCGGCAAATCCAACCTGCTGGAGGCTTTGCGCTGGGTCATGGGCGAAAACCGCCCAACGGCAATGCGCGGCGGAGGGATGGAGGACGTGATCTTCGCAGGCGCCGCGACCCGTGGCGCGCGGCATTTTGCCGAAGTGGCCATCGTGATTGACAATCAGGATCGTCTGGCACCGTCCGGGTTCAACGACGCGGACACCATCGAAATCGTGCGTCGGATCACGCGTGATGCGGGGTCGGCCTACAAGGCCAATGCCAAGGATGTGCGAGTCCGCGATGTGCAGATGCTGTTTGCCGATGCCTCGACCGGTTCTCATTCCCCGGCACTGGTGCGACAGGGGCAGATTTCGGAGCTGATCAACGCTAAGCCCAAGTCCCGACGCCGGATTCTGGAAGAGGCCGCCGGCATTTCAGGTCTTTATGCACGTCGGCACGAGGCGGAACTGAAGTTGTCGGGGGCCGAGCAGAACCTGTTGCGTGTCGATGACGTCTTGGAAGGTTTGGCACAACAGGTGGCCACCCTGACCCGTCAGGCCCGGCAGGCGGCCCGGTATCGCGAGATCGGCGAAGACTTGCGGCGTGCAGAAGGGATGCTTCTGTTCCGCCGCTGGCGCGAAGCTGAATTGGCCCGGGCAGATGCGGAAGGGCAGTTGCGTGACTGTCTTGTGGCAGCTGGCAAGGCCGATACGCTGGCGCGAGCGGCCAGCAAGGCGCGGGAGGCCTGCGAAGATGCCTTGCCGCCCAAGCGCGAGGAAGAGGCCATAGCCGCGGCAATTCTGCAACGACTGAGTTTGCAGCGCGACGCTTTGGGCGATCAGGAAGCCCGCGCCGTTGCGTTGATAGAGGCCCTGCGCGGCAGGATAGCGCAACTTGACCGCGATATGGAGCGTGAGGCTGGCTTGAACCGCGATGCCGGCGAAACCATTGGTCGGTTGGAGTGGGAAGTCGAGCATCTTTTGCGTGCCCACGACGGCCATGACGCGCGCTTGTCCGACGCATCCGAGGCCGCGCGTGAGGCAGGCGAGATCCTTTCGGACCGTGAATCCGTGTTGTCTCAGGCAACCGAAGACTCGGCCCGTCTGGCCGCGCGCCATCAATCGGTGCAACGGCTTTTGGCCGATACCCGCGCGACTGTTGACCGGGCCGATGCCGAGGCTCGGCGGGCCACGGCCGCGGTGGAAACCGCAGCAGGCGACCGTGCCTTGGCGGATGAAGCCTGTCAAGCTGCGACAGAAGGACAAGAAGACGCCGTAGCCCTTGCCGAAGCCGCCGAAGAAGCTTTGAAATTGACAGAAACAGCACGTGCAGATGCCCAAGGGCGCGAAGCAGAAGCCCGCGCTGCGCGGGGTGAGGCCGAGGGAGAGGCGAACGCCCTGCGTGCCGAAGTGGCGGCTTTGGCCCGGCTGGTTGATCGCGAAGCGCAGGCGGGGCATCAATTGCTTGACCGGCTTTCGGTAGAGTCCGGATACGAAAAAGCGCTTGGTGCGGCACTGGCCGACGATCTGCGTGCCCCGGAGGTTGCTGCCGATGGTGGCTCGGGTTGGACTGAGTTGCCTGGCTATGACGAAACTGCAGCTCTGCCAGAGGGCGCCACGCCCTTGGGCAGCCATGTCGGCGCGCCCGACGTGCTGGATCGCAGGATCAGTCAAATTGGCCTGGTAGATCCCGCGCGTGGTGCGGTGTTGCAGGCCGCGCTGCGCCCAGGTCAGCGGTTGGTCAGCCTGGAAGGCGACCTCTGGCGCTGGGACGGGTTTCGCGCCTCTGCCGAAGATGCGCCTTCGGCGGCGGCTGCACGGTTGCAACAGTTGAACCGCCTTGTTCAGTTGAAGCTTGATCTTGAACAGGTTTCCGCCCGTGCCGAGGGCGCAAAACGCGCGCATGAGGCGTTGCAGACGCGCCTGACCGATCTGGCCCGCGCCGACCAGATGGCCCGCGATGCCCGCCGCGCAGCCGACGCCCGCGTCACCGAAGCCAACCGCGCCGCCAGCCGTGCCGAGGCGGATGCCTCGATCGCCGGGGGAAAGCTTGAATCGGCCCGTCTTGCCGTGTCGCGGTTCGAGGACGAGGCGATGTCGGCCCGCAGCCGTCTGATTGAGGCCGAGTCGGCGGCAGTTGAACTGCCGGATCTGGACGCAGCGCGCGACCGGGTCGAGGCCGCCAAGGTTGCCGTCGAAGCCGCACGGCTGGCGATGCTGACCCGCCGCTCTGCCCAGGACGAGTTGCGGCGCGAAGGCGAGGCACGCATCCGTCGTCGGCAAGAAGCGGCAAAGGAATTGTCAGGTTGGCGCCACCGGCTGGAGACGGCCGAAAAGCGTGGGGCCGAGCTGGCGGAACGCCGTACGCAAACCGAGGAAGAGCTTGAAGATGCAAGTGCCGCGCCTGAGGAAATTGCGATCAAGCGTGAGGAATTGTCGGACGCAATCGACAGTGTTGAAGCCCGCCGGCGCACCGCCGCCGATGCATTGGCTGATGCCGAGGCAGCGCTGCGCGCGGCACAGCTTGCCGAGCGCGAGGCAGACCGGATGAACGGAGAAGCGCGCGAAGCCCGCGCACGGGCCGAAGCGCGCAATGATGCAGCTTGCGAAACCGTGGCCTTTGCTGCGGAACGCATCACGGAAGAGTCCGACTGTTCCCCGGCCGATCTGTTGGCGAAACTGGCCGTTGATCCCGACAAGATGCCGGATGCCGACTCGCTGGATATCGAGGTGCAGCGGCTTAAACGGCAGCGCGAAGCCTTGGGTGCGGTCAACCTGCGGGCGGAGGACGATATGGCGGCGGTGGCCGGTGAACATGCGACTTTGTTGCAGGAAAAAACCGATCTGGAAGAGGCGATCAAGAAGTTGCGTGCCGGTATCGCGGGCCTGAACCGCGAAGGGCGCGAACGTCTGTTGACCGCCTTTGAGCAGGTCAATCAGAACTTTGGCACTTTGTTTACGCATCTGTTTGGCGGCGGCGAGGCCCGTCTGGTTCTGGTCGAATCCGACGACCCGCTGGAGGCCGGTCTTGAAATCATGTGCCAGCCGCCGGGCAAGAAGCTGGCGACCTTGTCGCTTTTGTCGGGCGGAGAGCAGACCCTGACGGCGCTTGCGCTGATCTTCGGCGTCTTCCTTGCCAACCCCGCACCGATCTGTGTGCTGGACGAGGTGGATGCGCCTTTGGACGATGCCAACGTGACCCGGTTCTGCGATCTGCTGGACGAAATGACCCGGCGCACCGATACGCGGTTTCTGATCATCACCCACCACGCCGTCACAATGGCCCGGATGGACCGGCTGTTTGGCGTGACAATGGCCGAGCAAGGGGTCAGCCAACTTGTCAGTGTTGATCTGAAAAGGGCCGAGGCTCTGGTCGCATGATCGAGGCGCTGAAGGCGGCAGGCTTTCCCGGAGTGGAAGCCGATGGGCCTATTGTTCATGCCCGGCTATGGGCAAGCTCGCTGGAGTTCACGGCCAGCCCGCGGGCGAGCGATTGGCGGCTTTGCCTGCAATGGCCCGTTCGGGCAACCGCAGCGCAATGCGCCAGTTGGACGGCCGCCTACCCGGACTGTCCGATGGACATTCATCTTGGTGAAACGCGCGTTTCGACGGTGGTGGACCAGACGGACATAGAAGCCCTGCGTCGTTGGGCGGCAGTCGCCGAAGATGCCGTGGCCCAGATGATACGCTGGCGCCGCGCGCAACGCCTACCGGGCGAGGGATACTGACAAAGGCAATTGCAGCCTTCACGGCAACGGGTCAGATCAGACCGGTAGCGGCGACAATCAAAAGCATCAGTCCCCACGCCCGCCAAAGCGCGGTGCAGGCGGCATCCACGTCGGATGGTCCGGCATCGCGGCGCCCTACTGGCCAGACCCATGGAAAATCCGACATCACACCATGATAGGCACGCGGTCCGGACAGCGAGAGGTTAAGCACCACGGCCATGGCCGCCTCTGGCCAGCCCGCGTTCGGGCTGCGATGCAAGGGCGCATCGCGCAAGATCGGCCGCGCATCCATCCACCCATGCGACAGGGCGATCAGCAGGGCGGTCAGGCGGGCCGGGATCAGGTTCAGCAGGTCGTCAAATCGTGCCGCGGCCCAACCGAATTCTTCGTGCCGGGGGGTGCGGTGGCCGATCATGCTGTCTGCGGTGTTGGCGATCTTGTAGACCAGCATCAACGGCAACCCGCCGATCAAAAACCAGAACGCAGGCGCTATCACACCATCCGACAGGTTTTCTGCCGCACTTTCAATGGCCGCACGGGCAACGGCCGGTTCGTCCATCGACGCCGTGTCACGCCCCACGATCATCGACACCGCGCGTCGCCCACCGGGAAGGGACAGCCGCAACGCGTTCCCCACGGCGCGGACGTGATCCACCAGTGACTTCTGCGCCAGAAGAATGGCCGCCACGATGACCTCAAGCAGCCCCATATCGGGAACAAGCTCAATGGCCCGCCCCAGCGCGTAAGCCCCAAGAATCATGACAAACAGGCAAGCCGCCCCTTTTGCCCTGCGCAGGCCACCTGAATTGAAGCGCTGGTCCATGAATGCGACACATTTGCCCATCACCACGGCAGGGTGAGGATAGCGGTCCCAGACGGCGCGAGGTTCCCCCAAAGCGGCGTCCAGCAGCATGGCAAAGAACAGTGTCATGTCAGACCTTCGGTGGTCGAAGGCTGCGGCAACGGATCACTTCGCATGCGCGTGTTCATACTGCGACTCATCCCGGATGTTGGGGGCTGACCCCGCGCAAATCGCGGCTGCACATTCCTTTACACCGGGGCGAAAGCGGCCAACAGGGGGGCCAGTGGCCTGAACTGGTGCGCAACGGGATTAAATTCTCTGTCAAGGCATGAATTACATGGCTGTGGTGATACTGTCACGAGAGTGACTTGATTTTAATCAATATTGCCGCAGACTTGTGATTGGGGAACGGGAGAGCGCCATGCTGGAGTTTTTGCCACAAGATATTCGTGACGGGTTGGACGCCGCGCGCAAACACAAAGCACGTCGGAAATCCCGTTTGCGTGTGCAGG
>JBKBOF010000155.1:0-7127 GCA_046294955.1 Paracoccaceae bacterium | reverse complement strand
TATGTGGTGAAGCCCAATAACGAAGGATCGTCGGTCGGGGTCTATATCGTGCACGAGGGCAGCAATGCGCCCCGTCTGGCCGAAGCCATGCCCGCAACCGTGATGGTCGAAACCTATGTGCCGGGCCGCGAGATGTCGGTCAGTGTGATGGGGGACTGCGCTTTGTGCGTGACCGATATCCTGACCGACGGCTGGTATGATTTTGACGCGAAATACAAACCCGGCGGGTCCAGCCACAAGGTTCCGGCCGATATCCCCGCCGAGATTGAGGCCGCGTGTCTTGACTACGCCCTGCGCGCCCACAAAGCTCTGGGTTGCCGGGGTCTGAGCCGCACGGATATCCGATGGGACGAGCCGCGGGGCCTGCAAGGCCTGGTGCTGTTGGAAACCAACACCCAGCCCGGCATGACCCCCACATCTTTGTCGCCCGAGCAGGCGGCACATCTTGGCATATCCTTTGCCGATCTGTGCCGCTGGTTGGTGGAGGATGCCTCATGCGACCGCTGATCGCCTTGCGCCGCGCCCCGGTCACGGCCGCCGCGCCCCGCCGTGACCCAGCTCCGACTAAGTGGGCCTACCGGATGCAGCGCCTTTGGCTGACGCCATTGTTCCGGGTGATGTTCCGGGTCGGGCTGCCCGCCTTTGTGCTGGTGGGAACGATCGGGATCATCTTTGCGGATGAGGACCGTCGTGATGCCATGGCGGGCGGCATCGTGGAAATCCGCGAGAAATTCCAGAACCGGCCGGAATTCATGGTCAGTCTGGTGTCGGTCGAAGGTGCTTCGCCCGAATTGGCAGACGCGGTCCGGGCGCGTCTGGATCTGAAATTGCCGCAGTCGTCCTTTGACATTGATCTGGTAGCGACCCGTAGCCGGATACAAGAGCTGGACGCGGTCGCTCGGGCGGATCTGATCGTCCGGTCGGGCGGCGTGCTGGAAGTAGCGATCACTGAACGTGTGCCCGCCCTGATGTGGCGCACCGAAACCGGGATCGAGATGTTGGACGCCACCGGACACCGCGTGGCCAGCCTCGCCGCCCGCAGCGACCGCCCCGACTTGCCGATTGTCGCGGGCGAAGGTGCCGACAGCGCCACTCCCGAGGCTCTGGCCCTTTTGGCGGCGGCCAGCCCCATCCTGCCGCGCGTGCGAGGCATGGTGCGGGTGGGTGACAGGCGTTGGGATATCGTGCTGGACCGGAACCAGCGCATCCTTCTGCCGGAAGACAAACCGATTGCCGCCATTGATCGGCTGATCGCCCTGCATCAGGCGGGCGATCTTCTGGGCCGCGACATTCTTGCCGTGGACCTTCGCACTGAACATCGCCCCGTGCTGCGACTGGCGCCCTATGCGCTGAACCAGTTGCGGCACTCAAAGGGCATCGACACCAGCGGGAGCCAGTTATGACCGATCTTTACCAAGCGCAACGCGCCATGCGGAACATGCGGCGTGCCGCGATGCAGCGTGGCGTGATTGCCATTCTGGACATCGGAACGTCCAAGATCGCCTGTCTGATCCTGCGCTTTGACGGGACCGACGCGTTTGGTGATGATACGGTCGGGCCGATGGCCGGGCAGTCGTCTTTCCGCGTCATCGGGGCGGCCACTACACGGTCACGCGGGGTACGCTTTGGCGAAATCTCGGTGATGGCGGAAACCGAACGCGCGGTGCGTACGGCTGTGCAGGCGGCACAGAAGATGGCCAATGTGCGCGTTGATCACGTCATCGCCTGTTTTTCAGGGGCAGAGCCGCGCAGCTATGGTCTGGCTGGCGAGATCGATTTGGAAGACAGTGTTGTGACCGAACAGGACGTGGCCCGCGTTCTGTCGGCCTGCGATGTGCCCGACATCGGGCAGATGCGCGAAGTGCTGCATGCCCAACCAGTGAACTTTGCGCTGGACCACCGGTCCGGACTTGGTGACCCGCGCGGACAGATCGGCAACCGTTTGGCCACCGACATGCACTTGTTGTCGATCGACGGCAACGTGGTGCAGAACATCCTGCACTGCATCCAACGTTGCGATCTGGAACTGGCTGGCATGGCATCGTCGGCTTACGTTTCCGGAGTCTCAAGCCTTGTCGAGGACGAGCAAGAGCTGGGTGCTGCCTGCATTGATCTGGGGGGTGGGTCCACCGGGCTTTCGATCTTCATCAAGAAGCACATGATCTATGCCGACGCGGTGCGTATGGGCGGCGATCATGTCACGTCAGACATCTCGAAGGGTCTGATGGTGCCGATGGCCGTGGCCGAACGGATAAAGACCAAGCATGGAGGTGTTCAGGCCACCGGCATGGACGACCGCGAGATGATCGAGGTGGGCGGCGACAGCGGCGACTGGGAAAAGGACCGCCGTCAGGTCAGCCGGACCGAGCTGATCGGGATCATGCGTCCAAGGGTCGAAGAAATTCTGGAAGAGGTTCGTGCCCGTCTGGATGTGGCCGGTTTCGACAGCCTTCCCAGCCAGCAGATTGTCCTGACCGGCGGCGCCAGCCAGATTCCCGGTCTTGACGGCCTTGCCAGCCGCATCCTTGGCCAGCGGGTCCGTCTGGGTCGTCCGCTGCGGGTTCAGGGCTTGCCACAGGCCGCGACAGGGGCTGCATTTTCCTCGGCCGTAGGGCTGTGTTTGTTCGCGGCTCATCCGCAGGATGAGTGGTGGGATTTCGAGATCCCAAACGAACGCTATCCGGCGCGGTCGCTCAAGCGGGTGGTCAAATGGTTCAAAGACAACTGGTAACCCCCAGATCCTGCGCGAGTGGCGAAATCCCGCTGAAAAACGCGCAACAAACCCCATATTTTGTGGGCATAACGGTGTTTTTTTCGTGACGACTGCCGGACATGTGGATATTCTAGGGGATAACTTGGGGATACTTGCGTCCGGGACAGGCGCAAACTCCGTGGTGTAATCCAATCGGCGGCAAGAAAAACCTCTGGCGGCACAACAAAAGACAGGCGGATAGGCAATGGCACTCAACTTCATCGTGAACGCGCAGCGCGAAGAGCTGAAGCCCCGGATCACCGTGTTTGGTGTCGGCGGTGCAGGTGGCAACGCAGTCAACAACATGATCGAACAAAACCTTGAAGGGGTTGAGTTCGTCGTTGCCAACACCGACGCGCAGGCGCTGCAGCAATCGAAGGCAACCGCCAAGATCCAGATGGGGATCAAGGTAACCGAAGGCTTGGGTGCAGGTGCCCGTCCGACCGTTGGCGCTGCCGCTGCCGAAGAAACGATCGAGGAAATTGTCGATCACCTTGCAGGTGCACACATGTGTTTCATCACTGCCGGGATGGGCGGCGGCACCGGCACCGGGGCGGCCCCGATCATCGCGCAAGCCGCGCGTGAATTGGGCGTGCTGACCGTCGGCGTTGTCACCAAGCCTTTCCAGTTCGAAGGCGCCAAGCGGATGAAGCAGGCCGAAGACGGCATCGACGCTCTGCAAAAGGTCGTCGATACGCTGATCATCATCCCCAACCAAAACCTGTTCCGGCTGGCCAATGAGCGCACGACTTTCACCGAAGCCTTCGCGATGGCCGACGATGTGCTTTATCAGGGCGTCAAAGGCGTGACCGACCTCATGGTGCGGCCCGGCCTGATCAACCTCGACTTTGCAGACGTGCGCGCGGTGATGGACGAGATGGGCAAGGCGATGATGGGCACCGGCGAAGCGTCGGGCGATGATCGTGCCGTTCAAGCCGCTGAAAAGGCCATCGCCAATCCGCTGCTCGACGAAATCAGTCTCAATGGCGCGAAGGGTGTGTTGATCAACATCACCGGAGGCTATGATCTGACCCTGTTCGAACTGGATGAAGCCGCGAACATCATCCGTGAAAAGGTTGATCCCGACGCGAATATCATCGTCGGTTCGACCCTCGACGTAAATATGGAAGGCATGTTGCGCGTTTCGGTTGTGGCAACGGGAATTGATGTTGCAGTAGCCAAAGCCGAAACGCCTGTTGCACGTCGGTCGATGGCGGCGCCGCTGCCGTCGCATTTTACCCCGCCGGCCCCGGTGCAAGCGCCCGCTGTGCAGCCGTCGTTTGTATCCCACCAACCTGCAATGAGCCCCGCGCCCCAGCCGACTCAGGCGGCACCATTGCAGCCGCAATTGTTCGATACTGCGGCCCAGGATGGCTATGAGTCCGCACTGGAAGAATTCAGCGATGAAGTGCCGGAACCGGCCTATCGCCCGCAAGCTCAGGCCCCGGCAGCCTCTGCCGCGCGGGGTGTTCCGATGACAGATGACGCAGCGGCATTCGTGGCGCCGCGTCCGCGTGCGCCGGGGACCCCGTCTCCCGAAGCATTGGCCCGCTTGCAAGCCGCCGTATCCCGCGCGCCGGCGCAACAGCCGCAAGCGCGGCCCGTCGCTGGTGCAGGCCATCAGCCGGCCGCAGCCACCAAGAGTGTCGAACAAGCCCGCCCACGCTTTGGTATCGGGTCGCTGATCAACCGGATGGCGGGAGGAGGCCATGAACAGGTCGCTGAACGCGCCGCGCCCACCCGTCATCAGCCCCCTGTCACGTCCTATGACGAAGAGCCGGAACTGAGCGCGGATCAGGAGCGGATCGAAATCCCGGCCTTCCTGCGGCGCCAAGCCAACTGATACAACTTTGTAACAAACATCAGGAGGCCCGCATCAGTTGCGGGCCTTTTTCATTTTAATACAATGGTTTGTGCGTGATTATTGATGTAAGGCTTCGACACAAAGCGTGAGTTGGCTTTGGCTGGTTAAATCCTTAATTGTTTATCAAGTTACGCACTGACGGATGTATTCGGTGCCGATAAAATCTAGAGGTCGGGCTTTGCAGAATACGCTAAAATACGCTGTGGTGTTCGAAGGTCGGGGTCTGCACTCTGGCGAACCTGTGCGCATGGTCGTGCGGCCTGCTTCGGCTGACTATGGCATCTGGTTCAAGCGCACGGATGTGGCCAAGCGCGATGCGATGATCGCTGCGCGTTGGGAGCAGGTTGTTCCATCGCGCCTTTGCACGCTGATCCGCAACAGCGCAGGGGTCGAAGTTTCGACGATCGAACATGTGATGGCGGCCCTTGCGGGGTGTGCGATCCACAACGCCGTGATCGAAATCGACGGACCCGAGGTGCCCATTCTGGACGGGTCGGCGGTGCCGTTCGTCGAAGGGTTTCTCGCCAAAGGACTGATCGAACAGACAGCTCCGGTGCGCGCGATCCGGGTTTTGACCCCAATTGAAGTATCTGACGGCGAAGCCACCGCCCGTCTGGACCCGGCAGATATGCTTGAAATCGACTTCCGTATCCAGTTCGAGGATGCCGCCATCGGTGCCCAGACCAAGCACCTGAATCTGGCGAACGGCACTTTCGTGCGCGAATTGTCGGACAGCCGTACGTTTTGCCGCCAATCCGATGTCGACGCGATGCGGTCCAAGGGCCTTGCCCTTGGTGGCACGCTGGAGAATGCCGTGGTGTTCGAAGGCGACCGGGTGCTGTCACCGGGCGGTTTGCGGCATGCGGACGAACCCGTGCGGCACAAGATGTTGGATGCCATGGGGGATCTCTATCTGGCCGGGGGCCCGATCCTGGGACGCTATACCGGGATCCGTGCGGGCCACGCTTTGACAAACCGGCTGTTGCGAGCCCTGTTTGCGGATCCGAATGCGTGGCGCATGGTGGAATGCAGTGCGCAAACCGTGGGAAAGCTGCCCGGTATGGGCGTGCATCGCAGCGACCTTCCCGCAACGGCCTGACAGGGTTGTGCGCCGAAGCGTAAAGGCGTTTTGCGCAGCCGATTTTTCTGTGCTAGGACGTCTGCAACAGGGCGGAGACTGTGCCGTAAGTTGGGCGCGTTCCGGGTGGTTTGATGGATAGACAGACGATGGCAGGCGGAAAATCGAGCGCGCAATGGCTGGGCATCGCGCTCTTTGTGTCGATCCTTTCTGCGTGCGGTGGTGGCACGAAAGAGCGTCCGCTTGACAGCTACACGGCTGAAGAAATCTACAAGCAGGGCGAATTGCAGCTGGAAACCGGCGCAAAGCCGAAGGAAGCGATACGCTATTTCCAGGAAGTTGAACGGCTGTACCCTTATTCTGACTGGGCGAAACGGTCGCTGATCATGCAGGCCTTCAGCCAGCACAAAGCCAAGGAATACGAAGACGCGCGTTCCACCGCACAACGGTTTCTGGATACCTATCCGGCGGACGATGACGCGCCTTATGCCGCCTATCTGATGGCGCTGTCCTATTATGACCAGATTGACGAAGTGGGCCGCGATCAGGGTCTGACCTTTCAGGCCTTGCAATCCATGCGCGCTGTGATCGAACAATACCCCGACAGCGACTATGCCCGTTCAGCCATGTTGAAATTCGAACTCGCTTTCGATCATCTGGCCGGCAAGGAAATGGAAATCGGGCGCTACTATCTGAAGCGCCGAAACTATGCCGCGGCGATCAACCGGTTCCGGACCGTTGTGCAGGATTTCCAGACCACCACCCATACAGCGGAAGCCTTGCACCGGCTGGTCGAAGCCTATCTTGGCCTTGGTTTGACTGCCGAGGCGCAGACGGCCGGGGCGATTCTGGGTTTCAACTATCAATCCTCGCCTTTCTACGACGACAGTTTCCGTCTGCTGAAAGGCCGTGGACTTGCACCCGAGGCGCAGGGCGACAGTTGGTTGCGCACAGTCTATCGTCAGATGGTCAAGGGTGAATGGCTGTAAAGCCGGTGCAAGCCACCACGCACCTGACGGGATGACCCATGCTCCGCTCGCTTGATATCCGCGATGTGCTGATCATTGACCGGTTGACCCTTGATCTGGGGCCGGGCCTGAATGTGTTGACCGGCGAGACCGGGGCCGGCAAGTCGATTCTGCTGGATGCGTTGGGGTTCGTACTCGGCTGGCGGGGCAGGGCAGAGCTTGTGCGCACAGGCGCTTCGCAAGGCGAAGTGACGGCAGTGTTTGATCTGCCGCCCGGTCATGCGGCGCGGGTCGTGCTGGACGATGCCGGGATCGAAGCCGAGGACGAGCTGATCTTGCGGCGCGTGAACACATCCGATGGGCGCAAGACGGCTTTTGTGAATGATCGTCGTGTCTCGGGCGAGGTGTTGCGGGCGCTGTCGGACGTGCTGGTCGAACTGCATGGGCAGCATGACGACCGGGGCC
>JBKBOF010000154.1:0-7160 GCA_046294955.1 Paracoccaceae bacterium | reverse complement strand
GAGGTGAAGGCGCGCAGCACCAAGGACCGCAGGCGGGTGTGGCGGGGGGGCTCCAGTTCCAGCATCGAATGGGCTTCGACGGCATAGAAGGCGGCGGTGTGCGGGGCCACGTCGGGTGCCAGTTCCGGTGGCACTTCACGGCCAAAGCGACGGTCGCGGAAGATGGCATTGGTCGCCGCCGCCGATGGCGTGCAGACCAGATCATAGTCGCCCCAGTAAAAGAAGGGGCCAACGGCGCGGGCGCGTTCATAGAACGGATAGGGGTTTTGAACAAAGCGGGGGTCGGTCGGGGATTGTGACAGGGTTTGCATGGCGCAAGGCTTAGCCTTGGGTGCGGGTTGGGTGCAAGATGCGTCGCGCAAGGACGACACCCGCAGCGATCCGTGCTTCCCCGAAGACGTGATGCCAAAGCCAAAACCCATCACAAGCGAACAGGATCGGCATCACATACAATTGTGCGGCGTTGACGGGCCGCGGCGCAAGGCCGATCCAAAGCCGCCGGACGTGATCTACAACAGGGACAACATCGCAAGTGCGGAAAGGGAGTGAGTGGTGAACACGCCGTCCAGACGAGCGGCCGACAGCACGGGCGGCGCGTGGAGCAATCAGGCGGCCGACAGTGCCGCGACGATGGCGCCAAAATCCGCGGCCTTCAGACTGGCCCCGCCGACCAATGCGCCATCGACATGGGGCACGGCAAAAATCTCGGTGGCGTTCGATGGTTTGACCGACCCGCCATACAGCAGCCGCACCCCCGAGGCCTGTTCGCCGATTTTAGCGGTCAGGCGCATGCGGATGAAGGCATGCACCTCCGCGATCTCGGCAATGGTTGGCGTGCGCCCGGTGCCGATGGCCCAGACCGGTTCATAGGCCACCACCAGATTGGTGGCAGTTGATGCTTCTGGAACCGACCCGGACAATTGCGTGCCGATCACATCCAATGTCTGGTCCGCGTCGCGTTGGCCTTCGGTTTCGCCGATGCAGACGACGGCCACCAGACCGGCCCCCTGTGCTGCCTGTGCCTTGGCCAGCACCTGCGCATCGGTTTCGCCATGGTCGGTCCGGCGTTCGGAATGACCAAGGATCACATGACTGGCCCCGGCATCGACCAGCATCGCCGCCGACAGATCGCCGGTATGGGCGCCCGACGCTTTGGCGTGGCAATCCTGCCCGCCGACATGCAGCGCCGTGCCGCGCGCTACTTCAGCCATTCGCGCGATAAGCGTGGCGGGCGGGCACAGCAGCATGTCGCAGCGCGGGGCAGGGTGCGCCGTCAGCAAACTGGCCACTTCCGACAGGCTGTCGCCCGTGCCGTTCATTTTCCAGTTTCCGGCGGCCAGTTTGCGCATCTCGCAGTCTCCCGAGTAAAAGGTATTGGCGCGATCATAGAACCCGGCATCCGTGACACAAGCGCGAAAAGCCGCTGTTTGGCCTGCGCAGGACCCCATAGGTCTGAAATCAGATAATGTAAAAATGTTTAACATTGCATCTTGAAGAGGGGGTCATTCATGCGCATCTTGCGTAATGTGAAAGGTATTCACATAGCCGCTGAGATGGAGAAACGCCGATGACCTACTCCCCCGACACGTCCGCCAAAGCGCCCATGCTCGGCGGTCTGACCTCCCGACTGCATCGGGCCGAAAACTGGCTGGATTCCAAAGGCCGTGGCGCATGGATTGCCGCCATGGTGCTGGGTTTCGTCTTTTTCTGGCCGGTTGGATTGGCCCTTGTGGCCTACATGACTTTCGCAAACAAATGGAGCAACAGCATGTTCAGAGGTAAATCCTGCGGCGGTCGCCGCAACGGCATGATGGGTCGCCAGGAAAACTGGCGTTCGTCCGGCAACAGTGCCTTCGATTCCTACAAGGCCGATACGCTGCGCCGTCTGGAAGAAGAACAGAACGCCTTTGAATCCTTCCTTCAGCGTCTGCGCGACGCCAAGGACAAACAGGAATTCGATGCCTTCATGGATGACCGCGCCAAAGCCGCTGCGCGTCCAGGCGTTTCTGCCGAAGACTCGCCACGCGGTGACTATTGAGCTTGTATTGCGGCGGCCCCGTCCGGGGCCGCCGATCCCTTCTTGTAAGTTGACCCCTCTTGTTGCAGGACCACGCCCATGCGCACTGTATCTCCCACCATGATGATGTCTGACATGCAGCCTGACCCCGAACGCCACGCAAGCTTTTACGAAGGTGTCCTGCCCAAGCGGCTTTTGGCTTGGGGGCTTGATCTGGTGCTGATCGCCGTGGTCACGGCCATGATCGTGCCGTTCACCGCGTTCACCGCCCTGTTTTTCCTGCCGATGCTGTTTCTGGTCGTGGGGTTTGCCTATCGCTGGGCCACGCTGACCGGGCGTTCGGCGACCTGGGGCATGCGGCTGATGAACATTGAATTTCTGGACCGCAACGGTCAGCGATTTGATGGGGCGACGGCACTGCTGCATACCTTGGGCTATACGCTGTCGATGGCCTTTGTGATGCCACAGATCCTGTCGGTGGTTCTGATGTTGATGTCATCACGCGGTCAGGGCCTGAGCGATCTGGTGCTTGGGTCAGTGGCGATCAACAGCCCTGCGGCGCGCTGACGCCAGTTTTCCAAGCCGTGAAATGCTGTCGCGCGACAAATGCCATCTTGGCGGCTGTCGCGCGGCTTGCTAACGTATGTCATCTTTGACAATCAGACAGTCATGCGCCACACCCTACCGATTGCGCCCCAGTTTTATGTGACGGCTCCACAGGCCTGTCCCTATCTTGAGGGACGGATGGAAAGAAAGCTGTTCACATCGCTGCAGGGCGAACACGCGCAAAAGCTGAATGATACCCTGTCAAAGCAAGGCTTTCGCCGCAGTCAGAACGTGCTTTATCGCCCGTCCTGTTCGGAATGTGCAGCCTGTCTGTCGGCGCGGATCCGCGTTGCCGATTTCGTGCCCAGCCGGACGCAACGCAAGGTCATGCGTCGCGCAGCACACCTGCGGCGCAATGCCACCAGCCCGTGGGCGACCGAGGATCAGTTCCACCTGTTCCGCCGGTATCTGGATGCGCGCCATGCCGATGGCGGGATGGCCGATATGGACATCTTCGAATTCGCCGCCATGATCGAGGAAACCCCGATCAAAAGCCGCGTCATTGAGTATACCCACAGGGACGACGCAGGAGAGCGCGGCGTATCGCTTGCCGCTGTTTGCTTGACTGACGTTTTCGATGACGGCTTGAGCATGGTTTACAGCTTTTACGACCCCGACCTTGAAGGCCTGAGCCTTGGCACGCACCTGATCCTGGATCACATCGCCATCGCGCGTGAGGCCGGGCTGCCCTATGTCTATCTGGGGTACTGGGTGCCAGGCAGCCGCAAGATGGGTTACAAGGCCGGGTTCTCGGCACTGGAAATCTACAAGGGGGGGCGGTGGCAACCCCTTGGCGATCCGGCCGAGCATCGGTCGGAATTGCACCCGCTGTCGGTTGATCCGATTGCCGAACAGGTGGCACGCATCAACCTGCCCGAGGCGCGTCCGCGGCGGGAGTGATTGGGTCTGCGGTCACGCAGTTTCGACGCCACTGGACGGGGCGGTTGGGATTTCCTATATATTCCGTCAACAACCCTGATGAGGCCGGAATGAACAGCGAAGCAAAAGTCGAGGGCACCCCGCTTATCAAGCCGTCCAGCACGGATCACCCGTTGTATGACAGCGTTGTTGACGCCTGTCGCACCGTGTTCGATCCGGAAATCCCGGTGAATATCTATGACCTCGGCTTGGTCTACACGATCGAGATCGACGCAGAGAGTGCTGTTGACATCACCATGACCCTGACCGCGCCGGGATGTCCCGTGGCCGGCGAGATGCCGGGTTGGGTGGCCGAGGCGGTCGAACCGCTTGCCGGCGTCAAGCAGGTCGAGGTTCACATGACCTTCGATCCGCCTTGGGGTATGGAAATGATGAGCGACGAGGCCAAGCTGGAATTGGGCTTCATGTAAGGTCTGACCGGCAACATACTTTTGGTACGATGAATGCAAGTCCTTTGGCTTGCATTTTTTATTTGCAAGCTTTTAGGCTTGCATTCTTCATCCGCAAGCCATATGACTTGCATCATGGCTTTTGTGCACGCAGTCCTGACCGGAGATCTGATCCTGTCCACCCGCAGCACGTCTGCGCAGGTGGATGACACCATGGGTCTGATCGAAGGCGCCGCGCGACGTTTCAGCGCAATCAGCCGTTTTCAGAGGTATCGCGGCGATGGCTGGCAGGTCTACATCGGCACCGCTGGCCTTGGACTTGGGGCGATGGTCTATCTGTCGGCCCGACTGGCGGCCGGGGCGGGCCTTGCAAGCCGCGTTGCCCTGGGGCTGGGCAAGGCAAGCGGGCTGGATCAGGACAGCCTTGGCATGGCAAGCGGGTCGGCCTTTGTGGATTCGGGCCGTGCGCTTGACGCGATGGAGGGCACACAACGGCTGGCTCTGGCCGGGGTTGGGGTGGACCCGCTGCACCGTGCGCTGGTGGCCTATATCGACGCGCAGGTGCAAGACTGGTCACCGCAGCAGGCCGAGGCGGTGGCGTTGTCGCTTGACCCCGAGGGTCTGCTGCCGCAACAGGCCCTTGCCGGACAGTTGGGCATTTCGCGCCAGGCCTTCGCTGCCCGGCTGAATGCCGCCGGTTTTAGCCTGGTCGAAACCGCTACCCATGCTTTTTCCGCGCAGTTTGCACCGGAGCCTGCTGATGGCTGAAACCCTTGCCGTGCTGCTTCTCGCCCATGTACTGGCCGATTTCGTGTTTCAAACCCGCTACATGTCGGTGGCGAAAGCGGCGCGCCATCCCGGCTGGATGCTGGCCCATGTCGCAACCGTTGGCCTTGCGACGGTCGTCGCGCTTGGGGTTCAGACGGTCACGGCTCTGCTGGTGGTGATCGGGCTTACGATTGCCCATCTGGTGATTGATGTGGTCAAGGTCCTGGCTGCGACCCGCGCGTCAGGCATCGCAGCCTTCCTCGCCGATCAGACGGCGCATCTGGTGACATTGATCGGGGTGGCGTCTTTGTGGCCCAACCTGTGGGCGTCGGGATTTTGGATGCCCCTCGCGCCGTCTTGGCTGCCCGCTTCTGCGGCGTTGGTGGCAGGCGCTGTGCTGTCAACCCGTGCGGGGGGATTTGCGCTGGCGCTGCTGATGCGACCCTTTGGCGACATGGGGATGGATGGCTTGCCCGGAGGCGGTCGGCTGATCGGCCTTCTGGAACGCGGGATCATCTTTCTGTTGATCCTTGCGGGCGAACCGGGGGGCATCGGCTTTCTGATTGCGGCAAAGTCGGTTTTGCGCTTCGGAGCGGTCAAGGAAGAGTCGCGGCTGTCAGAATATGTGATTATTGGCACGCTGGCGTCATTCGGTTGGGCGATGCTGACAGCGCTTTGCACGATGATGTTGCTTTCTGTGCTGCCCCCGCTTGGAATTCCGGATCTTTCCCCCTAGATTGGAAAAAGATACAGGAGCGCATCATGTTTGGCATTCCCGGCAAAGCCGCCGTCACGCTGACCCCCATCGCCGCCCGGCAGATTGTACGACTGATGGAAAAAGATGGCCGTCAGGGTCTTCGCATCGGCGTGAAAAAGGGCGGGTGTGCAGGTATGGAATACACCATGGATTATGTGTCCGAGGTGAATCCGTTGGATGAGATCGTGGAACAGGACGGCGCCCGGGTGATGATCGCCCCCATGGCGCAGATGTTCCTGATCGGAACCGAAATCGACTACGAGGTGGACGTGTTGCAAGCCGGCTTCAAGTTTCGCAATCCCAATGTTGCTGAGGCCTGCGGTTGTGGCGAGTCGATCAAGTTCAAAGATCAAGCTGACACCTGACTTTCATCGGAACCGGACTCAGATGGCGCGGCTGCGCCGCACTCTGGCATGTCGCCTCTGGCCTGCGGCCAACCGGCTCCGGATCGTCCCCCGCCCAGAGTGAACGAAAAACAGCTCTAACGGGCTTTTGGCCTTTATCTTGGTACAAATATCCCGGGGGAGCCGCAGGCGGGGGCAGCGCCCCCTCTTCGGATGACCGCAGTCTCTGCCGATCAGGAATTGACCCCGTGCCTGTCCTTGGCCAAAGCTTGCGCCATGATGACTGATTTTGCGCACCGACTGATCCGATCTCCGCATCCCTTTGACCATTTGGCAGGCGAAGAGGCGCGCACTGCCTTTGCCGATCTTGGCCCGGCGATTGCCGGTCTGATGGCTGGCACTGCCGGATGCAGCCCGTATCTCAGGGGACTGTTGCGACAAGAGGCCGGCTGGTTGCGTTCGGCTCTGTCTGTTGGACCTGAGACGGCGCTGGCGGCAGAGCTTGCGCGGCTCGACTGCCTTGCGCTGGACTCGCTGGGCACCGGACTTCGTTTGGCCAAACGCCGCACCGCGCTGTTGACAGCGTTGTGCGATCTGGGCGGTGTCTGGCCGTTGGAAACGGTGACAGAAGCCTTGACCGATCTGGCCGACCGCGCGGTGCATCTTTCGATGGTCCGGCTGGTGGCGGATGAAATCCGACGCGGTAAACTGCCGGGGGCCTCTCCTGAAGATGCGGAAACGGCGGGGGGTATGGTCAGTCTTGCCATGGGCAAGATGGGGGCAGGTGAGCTGAACTATTCGTCGGACATCGACCTGATTTGTCTGTTTGACGAAACCCGCTATCCGGGGGTGGAACAAGAGGCGCGGGCCGCGTTCATCCGTGTGACCCGCAAGATGACGGCGATGCTGTCGGATCTGACGGGCGAGGGCTATGTGTTCCGCACCGATCTGCGGCTGCGCCCTGATGCAAGCGTGACACCGGTCTGCCTGTCAATGGCGGCGGCGGAGTCCTACTATGAAAGCGTTGGTCGCACATGGGAGCGCGCGGCCTATATCAAGGCGCGGCCCTGTGGCGGCGATCTGGCGGCCGGCGAGCGGTTCCTGAAGGCGCTCACGCCCTTTGTCTGGCGCAAGCATCTGGATTTTGCCGCCATCCAGGATGCCCATGACATGCGTCTGCGCATCCGCGAACACCGCGGGTTGAACGGGCAAGTCACGGTGGAAGGCCACAATATGAAACTGGGGCAGGGCGGGATCCGCGAGATCGAGTTCTTCACCCAGACCCGACAGTTGATTGCCGGGGGGCGCGACCCCGGATTGCGCGACCGCAGAACCTTGGC
>JBKBOF010000153.1:0-7242 GCA_046294955.1 Paracoccaceae bacterium | reverse complement strand
AAACAGCGGCACGAAGGGCAGATCGAACAGACCCTGAAGCGCGGGGCTGGCCATGAAGCTGCGCACGGTGTCCAGATCGCGCAACGGATGGCGGCTGTCGCCTTCGGCCAGCGTCAGGCTGGACCGGAATGCGGGTTCGGCCACCGCCCCATCCAGCCACAGGGCCGCGCGGGACAACAGCCGCGCACGCAGCGCATCATAGAACGCCAGAAACAGGTACAGCACGACCACAACCGCAAACAGGCCCACCAGCGTGGGCACCGATCCGCTGGTCAGCACCCGGTCATAGACCTGCAGCATATACAGCGATCCCGTCAGCATCAGCACGTTGATCAGCGCGCTGAACAGCGCGACCCAGACCCATGTGCCGCGCAACGACGTCAGGGCAGCCTCATAGGGCGACACGGCCGCCCTGCTGTACTGCCGCTCTGGTCCGACCTTGTGTTTCATGCCTGTCCCACCCGTTCCCTGCAGAGCTTTCACCCTGACCATGCCTCGATCACAACGGACGATCAGAAGCGATCCCCCAGTGACAAGACGTTTGCCCCTGTCCGGTATTCCGCCGAAACCGGGCGAAATCTGGGCTGATCTGTGCCGATCCGGGGACAATCTGCGCGATACGGCGTTTTATGGCGCAGCGGTGGCCGGTGTCGAATCATACGGCCCGGTCGTTCGGCCCGATCCACCTGCACTGGGGGGCGGAAGATCACGATGGCCGGCCATTCCTTGCGTTTGCATCACCAATGCGCAGCCTTTGCTGCCGGCCTGGCAACGGACTCCCGCCATGATTGCAAAAATTGGTTTCGATCCGGAAACAGACCGTTGTCGCGCAATTCCGGCCCCTTTTCCCCTGCTATTTCCTTGGACGGATCGGGGGCTGCGTTTCTAAAATAAGGAAACGGCGACAGGCACCGACCTGACCGCGCAAGACCCGACTGCTCTTCCCCCCATTTCAAGCAGCAAAGACTTTTCAACGAAGATGGCGGTCCCGAAAGGGGCCGCCATTGATCTTTTCGGGGATGGTCCGGCAAACAAAAACGGCCCCCGTGCGAGGGCCGTTTTGCGGGTATCGACAGATGGGCTGGCCTCAGGCCCGCTTGGCGCGGCGGCGCAGCAGCGCAATCAGACCCAAGCCCCCGGCCAACAGCGGCAGTCCCGCCGGCAGCGGCACCGGCGCCAGATATTTCACGATGACATTGCCGCGATACACATCGGCGTCAAAGGTCAGCGCCCCGAGCGCAATATCGAAGGTGAACAGTTTCACCCCATACGAGGCCAGATCGACCAGCGTGCTGCTGTCGGTGACGATATAGGACACCGATTGCAGGATTCCGTCGACAAAGGTGAAGAACGGCGTCGCATAGGCATTAAGTTCAGAAAAGGTATAGGGCGGAACGTCAAAGAACAGCCCCACCACCGGATCGACCGTGGTGCCGCTTTCTCCGGTACGGCTGAGTTCGACAAAACCGGTTGCCGGCACCGATTCGTCATCCCAGAACACCCCGCCCTCGGCGGTTTGCCCGTCATAGATGCCGCCGCCCGTGGCGGTGACGATCAGCTTGTAGCCAACCGTGGCAGCCTCGGCCCGGGGGGCAGACATTGTTGCCGAAAACGCGACAATCCCCGCCGCAAGAACAGATAAAAAACGCTTCATTAACAATCCCCTGAGGACATGGACACAACTCATGCGTTTATACGCCTGTCGGCCCCACCACACAAGCTTTGCCTGAAATCCGCCATCATTTTGCCATGCTGTTCGGCCGCCCCGGCAAAACCGGCCCGATTCAGGCCCGTTTTTTCAGCCAGCCCAGAAAAGCCGCATCCGGGCTGCGCAGCTTTGGCCGGCCCGAGCGGTGCCAGATCTCGCGCCAGTCGGCCTCCAGCGCATAGATATCCCAACCCGGCATCAGGCCCCGTGCGGTGTCGAGGGTGGCAGGCTTCAGCACCGGGCCCACGGCCGCACCCGGCTCTGTCACCACATCACGCCGGCGCACCACGATGATATCGCCCGGCGCTTCGGCCAGATGATAATCCGGCAAGGCATCGGCGGCGATCATGTCGCGCATCATCTTGCGAAACACCCGCAGGGGGCTTGCCGATCCCGACTTGCGCGCCAACACCTCAAGACTGATGTGCCAATCCGCCTGCCGCCCGCAATGCTTGCGCGCAATCTCGTAAACCCGGCGTTCCAGCGGTTTGCGCAAGGTGAAATAATCGCGGCTCAGCGTCAGCACCGATTTCGACATCACCGCCCGGAACAACCAGTCCGACAGCGTGACCGCCACCTGCACCATGCGCCCGCCCCCCTTTTTCCCGGCCGGGGTGGCGCGCACGATCTGCCAGCTCTCGATCAGGCCAAAGCCCGATGTCACCTCTTGCCCGCCGGTCGTCATGTTGGTGGTGATCCGGGTGCCGGCCAGACGCTCGAAGGCCTCGCGCAGACGGGCATAGCCATCGCCGCTGGTTTCGCGGTTGGTGGCCACCAACAGATCATGCGCCGTCAGCCGCAGGTGGCGCGTCACCTCGCGCCCCGCATTCAAGGCCGCCATCAACTGGCTGATGCAATAGATCAGGATGTCCTTGTCAAACAATGTGGCCAGCCCCCTGACCGACGGCGTGACCGTGATCTCCACCCCGTTGTGGGCATAGGACAGGATGCGCAGATCGGTGCGGGTGGACAGGGTGAACAACGGATGTTCCATGCTGGCCAGATCATCCTTGGGCAGCGCATCCAGAATATCGCAAACGAAAAAATCGCCCTGCCGGGCCTTCATCCTGTCGGGCGGCATACCGCCCTGCCCCGTCGTCACCGCCGCCATGCTCTGCCCTCTGCCTTACCCGGCCTTGCGTGATCATTCGATCTTCTGGCCAGACGCCCCTGTTCCGGGGTCTCGCGAAACTTCGTGGTTTCATTAACGCCCAACTTATCCACAGACCCCGCCCGGCACCAAGAACAAAGTGATCGGCATCGGGGTTTCAGAGTCGGCGCATCGGGGTTCCGGAGTCGCCACAACGGGGTTTCAGAGTCGCCCAAACTGAAAAACGGGTCATTTTTTTGTTTTCTTTCAATATGTTGCAAAAGCCGCTCGACACATAACTAATAAGATAACACATATCTAACACTTACGATCCGAACGGCGGCCAACAGACGGATCAGACCCCAAACCATATGATCAACGTAAACCTCTGAAAATGCTTGGGAAAAAATTGTCATTTTCTGATGTATCACCTTTTCTTCCATGTGCGCTTTTTTCGTGTATATTGCCGAAAACACCGCACATGAGGCCATGATGAGCCGCGAATCAAGCCGTGACCCCGCCCCCGATCTGCCGCCCTATTTCAACCTGTCGCCCGATGCGGCACTGTCGGCCTTGGGTCCGGCGATCACCACCGCAGATCTGGCGCAGATCGCCGACCGGGCCGGCAAGGGCCGGGACGAATTGGCCGCGCGGGGCATGGGGGATGCCGGGCACAAGACCCTGCGCCAGTTCTCGACATGGGAGATCTGCCGCTATCTGATCCCGGTCGCCCAAGGCCATTTCCGCCGCGTGCTGAAGGCCAACCCCGATCTGCCGCAGGGCCGGTCGGAAACCGACGGTGGGGCCAAGTGGTTCACGCTGGACGAGGTGCTGCGCCTGCGCGGCTTCTTTGCCGCCGAAGGGTCGAAGGCCAAGGATTATCTGCCCTACCGCCCCGCCGGTCTGCCCGCGAAAATGGTGGCAGTGGCCAACTTCAAGGGCGGTGTCGGCAAGACGTCCACCTGCGCGCATCTGGCAATGTCGGCGGCGCTGGATGGCTACCGGGTGCTGGTGATCGATCTGGACGCCCAGGGCTCGATGACCTCGATCTTCGGCGGCCGCGTGGCCGATGAATGGCAGACCGCTTTCCCGCTGATCGCCGGTCACTACGCCCGCCATCTGCAGGCCGAAAACCGCGCCCGCGCCGATCGCGGCGATGCCCCTCACCCGCTGGATGCCACATTGACCGAAGCGCTGAAGATCGCGCCGGATCAGATCATCCAGAAAACCCACTGGCCCAACATCGACCTGATCGGCAGCCAGCTGAACCTGTATTGGGCCGAGTTCCAGATCCCGGTCTGGCGCATGCAGGCGCGCGGCTGGAAGCTGTGGGATGCCTTGTCAGACACGCTTTCGGCCAGCGGCATCCTTGATCGCTATGACCTGATCTTCCTCGACACCCCGCCTGCGCTTGGCTATCTGACCATCAACGGTCTGGCCGCGGCCGATATCCTTCTGGTGCCGCTGGGTGCATCGTTTCTGGAGTTTGACTCGACGGGGCGATTCTTCGACATGCTGCATTCCACCTTTGCCAGCATTGAGGAGGGCGAAAACATCGCCGCCCGCGCGCTTGGCCGCCCCGAGCTTGCCTTTGAATGGGATGCGGTGCGCACGGTGATCACCCGCTATGACGGCAGCCAGCAGGCGGAACTGGCGGCCTTCATGCAGGCCTACATGGGCCGGTCGATGGCACCGCAGCGGCAGGAATTCACTGCGCTGATCGGGCAGGCGGGCGAGCAGGTGAATGGCATCTACGAGGCCGATTACCGCGACTTCAACCGCGACACCTATATCCGGGGCCGTGAAACCTTTGATGCCACATGGGCCGAGTTCAAGAAGCTGCTCTATGGCATCTGGCGGCGGGACGCGTTGGCCCGCGATCAGCAGGCCGCCGAGTGACCGTTTCGCGTGCGAAACAAATGGCGGTTCCGGCCGCGCGCTGTCCTGACGTCATGGCAAGACACCTGATCGACAGTGACGGCAGTTCTTTCGGAGAAGGCCCATGGCAAAGCGCAGACGACTGATCCCTTCGCCCCTGATGACGCTCGAAACCGACCCTGATATGGCGGATGCCGGGGTGCTGGAAACCAAGGCGTTCCTGCGCCCCGGCCTTGGCGCACCTGCGCCGATTGCCCAGGTCGCCGGCGAGGCTTCGGCGCAAGCGGCGTTGAACGAGATGTCCGAGGCCATGGCCCGGGCCCGCCGCGAGGGCCGTCTGGTGCTGCGTCTGGCGCTGGATCAGATCGAGGCCGATCATCTGGTGCGTGACCGTCTTGCGCTGGATGAGGACGAACTCGGCCCGCTGATCGCGTCGCTGCGCGACCATGGCCAGCGCACCCCGATCGAGGTCACCGAACTGCCGTCGGGTCGCTTTGGGCTGATTTCCGGCTGGCGGCGGATTCAGGCTCTGTCTCGGCTGTTGTCCGATACCGGCGAGCCCCGCTTTGCCGAGGTGCAGGCCCTTTTGCGCAGCCCGGATACAGCGCAGGACGCCTATATCGCCATGGTCGAGGAAAACGAGATCCGCCTTGGCCTGTCCTATTACGAACGCGCCCGGATCGCGGCGCGTGCGGCGGATGCGGGTGTGTTCGAGACGGAAAAACAGGCTCTGCAACGGCTATTTTCGTCGGCCAGCCGGGCGCGACGGTCCAAGATCGGCAGCTTTCTGTCGATCTACCGCCTGCTGGACGATGTGCTGCGCTTTCCGGCCGCAATCCCCGAACGTCTGGGTCTGGCGCTGGCCAAGGCGCTGGACGACCGCCCGACGGAGGCCGCTGATCTGGTGGCCTCTCTGGCGGCAGATCCGGCGCCTGATGCAGGCGCCGAACAGTCCCGCCTGGCGCGGTTTGCATCGGGAAAAAAAGGCTCTGCGCTTGCGCAAAAGGCCCCGGATCAGCGTATCGAACTGCGCCCAGGTGTCTTTCTGGACATCCGGGGCGGATGGACGAAACCCGTGCTCACCCTGTCCGGTCCCGCCGTGGGCCCCGAGTTTCGCGAACGGTTGGAGCGTTGGCTGACCACAGGCCAATGATTTCTGGCCAATGACCTGCGGCCCAAAAGCGCCCGTCAGACCTGACAAAGCCCCCGCATCACGCGGGGGCTTTTGTCTGCCGTTTGTTTCGCACGCGAAACATCGGCGCTATTGCGCGGCCTTTTGCTGGGCCAGCATGCCGTGGAGATAGTCTGCGAATTCGTCGCGCAGGTCGGGGCGGGCGAGGCCGAAGGCGACGGTGGCCTGCAGGAACCCGGCCTTGGAGCCGCAGTCATACCGCTGGCCGCGAAAGCGGTAGCCATAGACCTTGCCCTTGCCGATCTCTTCGGCAATCGCGTCGGTCAACTGGATCTCGCCGCCCGCACCTTGCTTGATCTTGTTCAGGTTCAGCAGCACATCGGGCGACAGGATATAGCGCCCGATCACCGCAAGGTTCGACGGTGCCGTGCCTGCGGGCGGCTTTTCCACCATCCCCTTGGCCTCGACGATCGACCCCATGTCGCTGCCGATGTCCAGCACGCCATAGCTCGACGCCTTTTCCGGCGCGACTTCCATCGCCGCCACCATGTTGCCGCCGGTCTCGGCATAGGCCTCGATCATCTGCTGCAGACAGGGCTTGTCAGCCGCGATCACATCATCGGGCAACAGCACGGCAAAAGGTTCGTTGCCGATCAGCCGGCGCGCGCACCACACCGCATGCCCCAGACCCTGCGGCCGGTTCTGCCGGATATAGGCGATGGCGCCGCTGTCCATGTTGGTGTCTTTCAGCACCTCAAGCAGCTGGTCCTTGCCCGCCTTGCGCAGCGCCGATTCCAGCTCGGGGGCCACGTCGAAATAATCCTCAAGCGCCGATTTCCCCCGGCTGGTCACAAAGATGAACTCCTTGATCCCCGCCGCCCGCGCCTCGTCAATCGCGTATTGGATCAACGGTCGGTCCACCAACGTCATGATCTCTTTCGGGATCGACTTCGTCGCAGGCAAAAACCGCGTCCCAAGACCCGCAACAGGAAAAATCGCCTTGATCACTTTTCTTCGGGTCACGATGGGTATCCTTTACGAGGAATCTTTTATGCAACTTAACGTTGCGTAATCGAAAATAGCGACAGTCTTCTGACGGCTCCGGCGCTGTTCGGGGCCGCAGCGCCCGGATTGATGGATTTTGTGGCGGAATTCCGCTGTCGTGCTGCCCGTCTGCTTTGCTCAACGCCAGGGACTGACGGGCCGGGCAGACCGGACAAGACGGCAGGGCAGGGACGCTTCCGCATGTGGCGTTGATTGATGTGTTCCCTCTTCGACAGATATGCAGCACGTAATAATACGCTGCACACTTGCGATGATGTGCAGCAAACTGATATGTGATGCATACATTTGAGGGTCAATCATGTCTGCCATTTCATATTCTCGCGCCGCACAAGTCGCGTATCAGGATCTGCTGCGGCTTCATCTGGAAGA
>JBKBOF010000152.1:0-7274 GCA_046294955.1 Paracoccaceae bacterium | reverse complement strand
GTCACCTCGTTCGACGAGGTGGTGGTGGTGCTCTTTGTGGCCGCACATGACCAGCAGACCATCCCGCGCCAGATGTGGAACGGGATCCGCGAACAGATCAGCCCGGCGATTTTGGCGGTTGCAACGATCCTTGTCGTGATCTCGGTCGTGTTGCTGGCCACATTGGAACTGTTGCGTCGTCGGTCAGAACGGTTGCGCGGCGTGACACCCGCCTAGGGCAGGATGGCCAGCCACAGCCACACCGTGCCGATTGACAGCGCCGTGCTGAGCAGGACCGCCGAGGCATTCACGCGCTTTGCCACGCCATACATGTGCGCAAACAGATAGGCGTTGACACCCGGTGCCATCGCGCCGGTCAAGACCGCGGATCGCTGGGAATTGGTGTCCAGCGAAAACACCTGCGTCGCCAAAAGCCACGTCACGCCCGGATGCACGAGCAACGAGGCTGCGCAGACCATGGCGATGGTGGCCTTGTCGCCTTCGGGCTTGTAACGCAGCAGCACACCGCCCAGCCCGAACAGGGCGGCAGGAATAGCGGCACGCGTCATAAGTTCAACCCCGGACCAGACCGCGCCGGGCAGCGGCAGGCCCGTCAGATTGACAAAAAAACCAAGCGCGATGCCGATCACCAAAGGCTGCATCAAGATGGCGCGCACCACCTGACGCGATAGCGCGGATCCCGAGAGCCCCTGTCCACGCGTCCGCGCCCATTCCATCAGACTGATGCCAAAGCCATACAGCATGGGTGAGTGGATCGATATGATCGCAAAGTTGCCTTGTAACGCGTCGACCCCATAGGCGCGCTCGGTGATCGGCAGGCCAAGAAGCAATGAGTTCGAAAACAGTCCGGCAAAGCCAATGGCGACGCTATCGGTCAAGGGGCGTCTGAACACAAATCGTGCTCCGGTAAAGCACAAGGCAAAACCACTGAACGCGCCGGCATAGAACGAGATCAGCAAACCGGCGTTATAGGCGCCCGAAAGATCAAGCGTCGCAATGGATTTGAACAACAGGCAGGGCACGGCGAAGTTTTGCGCAAAGCGCATCAACCCATCGACAGAGGCATCCGAAAAAAGTCCGGCGCGGGCGGCGGCATAGCCAAACCCGATCACCATGAACACTGGCAGGATCACGTCCAGAAGGGCGGTCATGCCGGTAGCTCGATCACCATTCCATCAAAGGCCGGGCGGATATGCGGCGGCAATTCCTGCAACAAGGTGGCATAGTCCAGATCGTTGTGCATGTTGGTCAGCACGGCATGGCGCGGTTGCGCGCGGGCAATCCAGCCAAGGGTCATCTCAAGATGCGCATGGGTCGGATGGGGTTTGCGGCGCAGCGCATCAACGACCCACACCTCAAGCCCGGTCAGGATGCCCCAGTGTTCTTCTGGGATGGCCACGGCATCCGGCAGATAGGCAAGTCCGCCGATGCGAAAGCCAAGCGCATCCATGCTGCCATGATCGCACAGGAACGGGGTCAAGGTGACGTCCCCGCCCGAACCCGTCACCGTCACCGGGCCGTCGATCGTGTTCAGGTCAAGTATGGGTGGATAGGGGCTGCCGCCCGGTTGGACGAAAGCGTAGCCGAACCGCGAGATCAGCGCATCCTGCGTCGGCCCGTCTGCCCAGACGGGAAGGCGGCGGTGGATGTTGAACACCACTTGCCGCAGATCATCCAGCCCATGCGTGTGGTCGGCGTGGGCATGGGTATAGACTGCGGCATCCAGCACACCAATTCCCACATCGAGCAATTGCGCATGCATGTCGGGCGTGGTGTCGATCAGAACGCGGGTAACGCCGGCCGCCCCGATCCGTTCGACCAACAGCGAACAGCGGCGGCGACGGTTCTTTGGGTTGGTCGGATCGCAGGCACCCCAATCCGGGCTATCGGCCCCAAGGCGCGGCACCCCTCCGGATGATCCGCAGCCAAGGATGGTAAAGCGCAAATGGTCCATCATGCCACCTGCGCCGAAAGGGTGGCCTTGGTGAACAGACGGTCGAAATTGGCCGTGGTCCGGGCGGCGAACTCGGCCTCGGTCAAGCCGAAAAGAGTGGCCCCGACTTTTGCGGTAAAGGCGGTATAGGCCGGTTCATTCCGGCGCCCGCGATGGGGCGGTGGGGCCAGATAGGGGCTGTCGGTTTCCAAAAGGATCCGGTCCACCGGGCAGGCGGCAAAGATATCGCGCAGTTCCTGGCTTTTGGGAAAGGCAGCGATACCGGACATCGACAGGTAGAACCCAAGATCAAGCGCCGCCATGGCCAAACGTTCGCCACTGGAAAAGCAATGCATGACGCAACTATAGGGGCGGCTGCGATATCCGTCGGTCAGGATCGCGGCCATATCCTCATCTGCCGCGCGGGCGTGGATGATCAGCGGCAACCCGGTTTCCTGTGCAGCGGTGATGTGCAGACGCAGGCTGTGTTGCTGAATGGCCTTGCTGTCGGCTGTATAGTGGTAATCCAGCCCGGTTTCACCAATGCCGACGAATTTGGGATGGCGGGCAAGGGCGACCAGTTGATCGACGGTGATCAACGGGTCTTCATGTGCGCGCATTGGGTGGGTGCCCGCAGCGTAGAACACGCTTGCATTGGCCTCGGCCAAGGCACGCACCTTTGGTTCATTTTCCATCCGGGTGCAGATCGTGACCATGCGCGTCACCCCGGCGGCGTGGGCGCGGGCGATGATCTGATCCACCTCCCCATCGAAATCGGGGAAATCCAGATGGCAATGGCTGTCAACTATTTCGGGGGCTGTCACCACACTCACCTCTGGGCGAGCTGTGCCGCCGTGTCGTCGATTTTCAGCAAGCTATCCATCAGAAGTGCGGCAGGGTCAAGGTTGACTGCCTTTCCCCGTCGGGCCCGCAACGACAGGGTTTGTGCCAGATCCGCCCAGATTCGGGCTGCGGCCTGGCTGGGGGCAAGGCGGGAAAACAGTTCACCCTCGCCCTTCGCCGCTTCGGGCGGCAGTTGGCGCAGGGTGCCCGCACGCGACAAGCGCGCAAGGAACAGATCAAGCAGCGTGACGATCAGATCAAAGCGGTCCTCTGATCCTTTGCCCGCACCCAGTTCCGCCAAGGCAAGTGCCTGGGGACGGTCAAGCCGGGGCAGGGACCCGAACAACCGGATCAGGGCGGCATAGGTTTTCAGCCCGTCCAGATTGGTCAGCCGGAACGCCTCGCCCACCGACCCTCCCGCCAGTTCGCCCAGAGCCACGACATCCCCCGCGTCAACCGCGCCGCCCGCCTGCTCCAACGCCTGCGCCAAGGGCACCGGTGGCAGCGCGGTCAGTCGCAAGGCGCGACAGCGAGATCGGATCGTGGGCAACAGCCGGTGTGGCTGATGCGAAACGACAAGAAAGGTCACATCTGACGGCGGTTCTTCCAGCAGCTTCAACAGCGCATTGGCAGCCCCCGTGTTCAGCTCGTCGGCGGAATCGATGATCGCCACACGCCGCCCGCCATCTGCGGCTGACAGCGCGAAGAAGGATTTCATCTTCCGCACTTCGTCCACCCGTATTTCGGCAGACAGGGCAGTTTCCTTGTCATTTGCCCTACGGCGCAACAGAAACAGGCGCGGTTCGGACAACTGCAACATCCGGCGCGCAACCGGGCTATCTGGCGCTATCTCAAGAGATGTGGGCGGCGGCGGCGCGAACATGCCGCCATCCTCGGCCGGGGTCGCCAGCAGAAAGCGGGCGATACGCCACGCCAGGGTGGCTTTGCCCACCCCTTTTGCCCCGGTGATCAACCAGCCATGATGCTGCCGTCCGGACCTGTAGGCGTCCAGAAAAGCAGCCTCGGCGGCCTGGTGCCCGAACAGCGTCAGCGTTTCGCGCGGGTGTGGCGCTCCCTCGATCCGGTCGGGGTCCGGCAGGTCTGGAACAGCCATCAGCGGTGCCCCAACGCTGCCAGAGCGGCGCAGAGTATGTCGGTCGCCACTTGGTTCGACGGACGTGCGCCGTCGATCACGCGAAAGCGGGGATGTCGTGCGGCAAGGTCCAGAAACCCAGCACGGGCAAGGGTTTGGAACGCAAGCCCCATATCTTCGAACCGCATTTCAGCCCCGGCGCGGGCGGTGGCGCGTGCCAGTCCCTCGGCCGGATCAAGATCTACCAAAAGGGTAAGGTCCGGTTCGACCCCGATCATCAGATCGTGCAAGGCATCGACGGTGGCTGTCAGATCGCCCCGCGTGATGCCCTGAAAGATGCGGGTGGAATCGGCGAAACGGTCGGTAATGACCACGTCACCTTGTGTCAAAGCCGGACGGATGGTCTTTTCCAGATGGTCGCGGCGCGCGGCGGTGAACAGCAGGATTTCGGTTTCCGCCGACCAGCGGTCAGTCGCACCTTCAAGCACCAGACGCCGGATTTCCTCGGCCCCGGCGCTGCCGCCCGGCTCGCGGGTCAGGGTCACGCTATGGCCGGCATCGCGCAAGGCATCGGCCAGAAGACGGGCTTGGGTGGATTTGCCCGACCCGTCGATCCCTTCGAAACTGATGAACAATCCTGCCATGCCCCCGCTTATCAGGAGGCGGGCTGCCCGTCGAGATAGCGTGCGCGCAAGGCGCCGACTGCCGCCATGAGTCGCTTGCCAAAGCCACCTCTGGCAACATCCGCCTCGACGACCAGTGGCACGCGGGCATCGGGCAGATCCGGGATTTGAATGATCATCTCGGCAACGGTTGTCCCGGCGGTCAACGGGGCCTTCAGCGGGCCGGTATAAACCACCTCGGCCGTCGCACCTTCCTGCACAAGGGCAGGAACAAGCAGCCGCACATCAGCGGCGGCCACAAGCCCAACAGTATCGGCAGCCCCCATCCAGACCGAAGCCAGAGCAACGCGTTGTCCGGCTTTGACAAGTGTCTTTTCGGCGAACTGCCGAAACGCCCATGATACGATGCGTTCGGCCTCTTCTGCGCGTTCCTTCTCGCTGGACAGCCCCGTGATGACAAAGATCACGCGCCGATTGCCCTGTGCTGCCGAACCGACAAGCCCGTAGCCTGCCTCGGCGGTGTGACCGGTTTTCAACCCATCCGCCCCGACACCCAATGCCAGCAGTGGATTGCGGTTGTTGGCATTGGCAGGTGCGCGATCTTTGTAGTTGAACGTGGTTTCGGCAAAGATCGGGTAATAATCCGGGAAGTCCACGATCAGCCGTTTGGCAAGAATTCCAAGATCGCGCATCGACATCACATGGCCCGCCGCCGGCCAGCCCGAGGCATTTTTCAGAACCGTGTTCTGCATGCCAAGGGCGCGGGCGCGTTGGGTCATCTGCTGGGCAAAGGCGTCTTCCGTCCCCGCCAAGCCTTCGGCCACCGCGACACAGGCGTCGTTGCCGGAATTCACGATCATGCCGTGGATCAGATCATTCACCGTTGGCCGGTCGGATTCTTGCAAGAACATGGTCGATCCGCCCATAGCCTTGGCACGGCTGGACACGGGAAAGGCCGTATCCATCGTGACGCGCCCATCGCGCAGCGCCTCGAACAGCATGTTGATCGTCATCAGTTTTGACATGCTGGCTGGCGGCAGGGGCTGATCGGCGTTCTTGTCCATCAGCACTGTCTGCGTCGTAACGTCATAGACCCAAGCGGCTGTGGCACGTGTCTCGAACGCCTGCACGACCGAGGCTGCGAGCAACAGGATCAGCGTCAGAACTGGGCGAAGCAGGGCTGGCATCGGACCTCCGGCGTTTTAGCGTTTCAGGAAATAGGCATCGGGGAAGCCAAGTCCCTTGACCTTTGCCATGGTTGCCGCGTCGCCGCGCGTGGTTAAAGACCATAGCGCCTTTCCTTGGCTTTCCTCGCGGCGCACGTCGCCATCCAACCCGGCCTTTTTCAACGTATCTGCCGCACGCTTGGCATTGGCCTCGACCGAGAAAATCCCGATCTGGATCGTGCGTCCCGATGTGGCTGACGCAGCGGCTTTGGCCGAGGATGCGGGAGTCGCAGCTGGTGCAGAGACATTGCCCACCACCGGAGCCGTCGGAGCGGTCGTCTTTCCATCGGCCCAATCCAGCGCGGCAGCAGCCCCCGCAATCGGGTCAAGCGCCTGGGTTTCTACGGTCTCGGACGTATCAAGAATAGGCTTGGTCGCGTCGGTCTGGACTTTCTCTTCTTCGCGGCGCAGCGCAATCACGCTGACATCTGCGGGCTGCCCCGCCAGAATGCCCAAAGCAGCGGCCGCATCCGACGATATCTGCAGCTTGGGACCGGGGTTCTCGATTTCGCGGCGGAACAGGGCACCGATGACAAATTTCCCGTTGGCGGAGTTGCGGATGATCACCCGCTCGGGATCCTTCGCGTCGGGCGACGCCACCCAGACGCCCCCCAAAGACGGCCTGCCGTCCCAAAGCGCCTTGTCCTTCGTTTGGAACACTTCGGGCGCTTCGACGTCACGATCCACAAGCCGGGTTGATGTCGAAGACGCAGGCATGGACGTCGCTTGCTCTGTTTTGTCCCCCCGCTTGAATGGGTTTCCATTCTCCACGCACCCGGCTACCGCCGTGCCCGTCAGTGTTATCAGGATAAGCGCCCTGATCCTTGCCTGTGCCATTTAGAGCCCCCGATGGGCGCAGGTTTATCCCGCGCTTTTTTCCCTCAACAGCGTCTTGCTGATGTGGCCGATGCCCACAGCGAACGCAGATCCGCCGCCACACCATAGCCTTACCGGGCGCGTGTGGAAAGGGCGTGTGAGTGGATCGGCACAGATCGACACGCACAGTTGACCAAAACGCACGCACCGGCTTGAATTCTCCCTGCACCCCCGCTAATCGGACCACGCTGGATGGGTGGCCGAGTGGTTTAAGGCTCTAGTCTTGAAAACTAGCGTGCGGGGAACCGTACCGTGGGTTCGAATCCCACCCCATCCGCCACAAGCACAATTGTCCATTCCGCAAACATCCGTGATCGCACGCGCCGGATCCCCAGTGCCCGCCCCCCCAACCTGAAGTATGCCCTAGTGCGATTGCCCTGCGGAGCTGCTCGAAAGATTTGGCGTGCCGCGCCAGGGCGGAACCCTGTTTTTCGAGAGATCGATCGGATTGTAGCGACTGATTTAGCCGATCACCAATGCCCGTGACCTATTCTGATCCAGAGCAGGCTGACAGGATTGGTTTCATGCGTGTGACGGTGGCCCTGATGATCGCAGCGGTATTCAGCATCCTGGCGATCAAGTATTCCGACAACTCTCTTGGCGGTGGACGGCTGACTGCGTCTGCGAGCGATGTTGCTGCGGGTTGATCGCCCTCATGGCCAAGATTGTGGCTTTTCAAC
>JBKBOF010000151.1:5313-7302 GCA_046294955.1 Paracoccaceae bacterium | reverse complement strand
AGAGGTGACGCTGACAGTCGAAGACTGGTCAAACCTGCCAAGCCGCCGCCGCGACGGCATGCTGGAGCAGTATCTGGAGGCCGACCGCGAACAGGGTGTCGATCTGGAGGCCGCGCCGGCGTGGCGGGTGTTGCTGGCGCATTTGGGACCGAAACGGTCGGTGATGGTCTGGACCATCCATCACGCGCTGGTGGACGGCCGCAGCATGGCGATTGTTCTGGACGAAGTGTTCACCGCACTCGCGGCGGGGCATCTTCCCCCCGCGCCGGATGTCGGGTTCCTGACCTATGCCCAAGGCTTGATGGCAAAGGACAGCCACAAGGCGCAACCGTTTTTCCGCGACTACCTTGACGGGTTCGATCAGCCGAATGCGCTGGCCGAAACCACCGACGACAGTTCAACCACACGCAAACACCGGTTGGAACGTCGCCTGGATGCCAGTCTGACCAGAATGCTGACCGAGCGCGCGGCAGCAGCGGATGCCAGCCTTGCCACCATGGTTCAGGCGGCATGGGGGGTGGTCGTGGCGCGGTGGAGCGGGCGAAGTCATGCTGTTTTCGGGCTTGTCCGGGCCGGACGGGCGATCGTGCCGGGAACGCAGCGCACTGTGGGTTGTCTGATCAATACCTTGCCGGTGAAGGTGCAGATCAACCCTCCGCTTGCAACCGATGCCCTGTTGTCCGGATTGCGCAAGGATACCCTCGACATGCGCGCGCATGAACATGCGTCCTTGACAGATATCCGACGCTGGCTCGGCATGCCGGGGACAGTGTCGCTGTTTGAATCGATGATGATGTTCGAACGCGGCTCGCTGAATGAAACCATGCGCGCGCTTGGGCCGGACTGGTCGAAACGGCGGGTGGAGTTGCGCGAGGAAGGGGCTTTGCCGCTGACCCTTGCGGTCTATGGCGATACCGAGCTTTTGTTGGTGCTGGAACACGACCCCGCCGCCGTCAGCCCGGCCAAAGCCGCGGCGATGCTGGCCCACCTGGCCGAGGCTTTGGCCGCGCTTGCCGCGTCGGGCGGCACGACGACACTGACGCAATTGAACATGCTGCCCGAACAGGAAGAGGCTGCACTTCTGGCCCTGGGGCGACCGGACCACCCCCTGCCCGCCGCCGCCCCCTGCATCAGCCTGCGTTTTGCCGATGTGGCCGCAAGGCAGCCGGGATCGCCGGCCCTTGCAACGGTCGGTCAGATCGGCGCGATGGACTTTGCCACTCTGGACGCGCAGGCAGGCGGGTTGGCGGTGCGCCTGATGCAGGCCGGGGCGGGGCCGGGGCAGATTGTGGCGATTTGCCTGCCACGCAGTCCGGACTTCATCGTGGCCATGCTGGCCGTCCTGCGGACCGGGGCCGCTTTTCTGCCTCTCGATCCAACCTATCCTGCCGGCCTGATAGAACATATGCTGGCCGACAGCGGCACAAGCCTGATGGTGGCTGTGCCCGGACATCAAGCACCCGACGGTGTTGCATGCCTGTCCCCCGATGGTGGGACGACGGATGCCCCGGATCTTTTGCCCCCTGACCCGGACCGTTTGGCTTACGTCATCTATACCTCGGGATCGACTGGTGTTCCGAAGGGGGTGAAGGTTCCGATGCAGGCATTGGCGGCCCATGCGAGTGCGGTCAGCGCGGCCTTCGGCCTGACCCCGGCAGACCGCGTGCTGCAATTTGCCAGCCTGTCGTTCGACGTGTCGATCGAAGAGGTCATCCCCACCCTTCTGTCCGGTGCCACGTTGGTGTTGCGCGATGCCGACATGGCAACCTCGGTCAGCCGGTTTCTGGAGGGCGTGGCCGAGCAGGGCATCACCGTTCTGAACCTGCCAACCGCCTTCTGGCACGTTCTGGTCGATGAGATGGCACGCAATGACCTGCGCCTGCCCGCATCGGTGCGTCTGGTGATTGTCGGGGGCGAACAGGTCAGCCCGCGCGCGCTGGCGACGTGGCAACGCCTTGCGCCGGGGCCACGCTGGCTGAACGGCTACGG
>JBKBOF010000151.1:2644-5123 GCA_046294955.1 Paracoccaceae bacterium | reverse complement strand
GGGCACGAGACGCAAATGGCCGAGGTATTCCAGCCCGACCGCTTTCAGGGCGAAGGGCGCATCTACTGCACCGGCGACATGGCGCGGTGGCGGCCTGATGGCGCCCTGGCCTTCCATGGCCGGCGGGATCGCCAGATCAAGCTGCGCGGTTTCCGGATCGACCTGCGACACGTGGAAAAGGTGCTCGAACGCGAAAACAGCGTGGGGCGCGCTTTGGCCAGCATTCTGGGTGCCGGCACCCCGACCGCGCGGCTTGTGGCATGGGTCAGCAGTGTCGACGGCCAACTCTTGCCCGACACCGCCGCATTGCGCGCTGCCGTGGCCGACAAACTGCCGCCGCATATGATGCCGGCCATCGTCGCTGTGCCAGACTTTCCGCGTACACCCGGTGGCAAGATCGACATCTCGGCCCTGCCCGCTCCTGACACCACGCCGACTTCGGCCCCGACCGGACAGTCAGATGATCCGGTGACGCAGCGGATCGCTGATCTGATGGCGCAGACACTTGGGCTTGCGTCGGTCGGCCCGGATGACGATTTCCATGATCTGGGGGGCCATTCCTTGTTGGCCGTGCAGTTGATTGGCCGGATCGAGGCTGAACTGGGGCACCGCCTTGGCGTCGCCGACCTGCACCGCCGTCCGACGCCCCGTGCCTTGGCGCGGGCGCTGGCCGCAGCGCAATCGGGGCCACGATACACCATCCCGATACAGCCCAAGGGCAGCCGCCCGCCGCTGTTCGGCGTGCATGTGCTCGGCCGCAATGAAGAACACTTCCGCCCCCTTGCCGCAGCCCTTGGCCCTGACCAGCCGGTTTATGGTCTTACGGTCGGATTGCTGGCACAAGACACGCCCATCGGGGTGCGCGAAACCGCCCGTGCCTATGCCGAAGAAATCCAGCGCCATTTTCCCACAGGCCCGGTCAGTCTTGGGGCCGTGTCACTGGCCAGCTATGTGGCCTACGAGCTTGCGCAGCAATTGATCCGCGCCGGACGCGAGGTGAGGGTCATCGCCATGTTCGACAGTGCAGGCCCCGGTGGCCGGTCCCGCCTGACAGGCCGGGCCCGGCTTGACGTGCACTTGCGCCAGTTGCGCCGACGCGGCCCGTCGCATCTGGCGGGCATCCTGACGAACCGTTGGGCGGATCTTAGGTATCGGATCAAGAAGCTGCGCCTTCGCCTGAAGCAACGCGCGGGGGATCCGGCGCCAATGACAGTGGACAGTTTCATGGTTGCCGCCGAACTGGCTGTGGAAGAATACGAGGTCGGCCCGATCCGCCGTCCATTGACCATCTTCCGCGCCGAAGAAAACGTGTTTGACAGCCCCGACAGCACGCGCGACGGGCTGGGCTGGGCTTCGGTCGCCGAGGCCGGGTTCGAGGTGATCGACGTGCCGGGGGATCACCTGTCTATCCTGCAGCCGCCCAATGTCACCGATCTGGCACATCATATGTCGCGCCTTCTGGCGGAATTGCCGGAAAACTGAAGACGGGCGACTAGGGTCGGACCTAGGCTTGGGCCTTGGGCTTGTCCTGAACACCATAACTGGCAAACCCTTTGGCCGTATCGGCAAGTTGCTCTGTTGACAGGATATGACCGCCACCGATTTGCAGCACATGGTAATATTGGTGGGCGAGCGCTTCCAATTCATGTGCAAGCCAAGTGGCGCGGGCCAGATTGGGGCCGCCGACGATCATGCCATGATTGGCCATCAGGCACCCGTTGCGGTCCTTGATTGCGTCCAGCACTTCGGCGGACAATTCCGCAGTGCCATAGGTTGCGTAGCCGGAACAGCGGATTTCGGGGCCACCAAAGGCTGCCATCATGTAATGCACCGCCGGAATGGGTTTGCGGGCAATTGCAAGGATGGTGCTGAACGGCGCATGGGTGTGGACGATGGCATTGAAATCCGGGCGGGCCCGCATCAGGTCCAGATGAAAGCGCCATTCGGTCGATGGCTTCAACGGACCGTCATAGGTGCCATCACTGCGGTCGAGCGGCATTTTTGCCAGCATGTCAGGGGACAGTTTCCCGGCAGGCACCCCGGACGGGGTGACAAGGATCGCATCCCCAAGCCGTGCCGACAGATTGCCGGATGATCCCCGGTTCAAGCCGCTGGTGTCCAGTTCCTGTGCGCGCACGACCAGTTCTGCGCGAAGCTGTGCTTCTGTCATGATCCTGTCCTTTCAGGGAAAATCTTGATCGATCCTGTGGCAATGGTTGGGCCTATGCCACGCAGGGTGACATGGGCATCGGCATGCCGTGCGGGCGACGCTTTGCAGACTCCGGCTATTGTGCGATCGCAGTCCAAAACCTGCGTCCCAAGGTAACTGCCGAACGCTGTCACGCCGGATCCTCCGTCAACAAGGCCAATGCCAAGGCCTGATCCACGATCAGGCGGTTTACAAAGCCCGCCCGCAACACCGCGCGTGTGGCCCGCATCTTTCCCGCCCCGGCCGCCAGCAGCAAGACATCCGAACGAT
>JBKBOF010000151.1:0-2547 GCA_046294955.1 Paracoccaceae bacterium | reverse complement strand
CTTGTGCCACATCCAGCGCATCCCGCACCATGCGCTGGCCCATGATCTGGTCCGCGTCAGTGGGCGTATCGGCCAAAAACGGGGCCGGAAGAAACACAGCCCTGCCCCCGGTCAGCGCCGCCAGACGGGCGCAGACATCGAACGGGCTGGTGGCCGACGTGTGTGTCATCGAGCCCATCAGCGACACGAAACACAGGTCGGGATTGCGCAGCCCGGTCAGCGCCTCGGCCATCGCGGCAACGGTCCGCCCCCATCCGACGCCAACCGTCAACCGGCCTTCGCGCCCGATACGCGCCAGAAAACCGGCCGCAACCTGCCCAACGGCCCGGCGCGCGGCCGCATCGCCATCGCCCGCATCGGGGGCAATCTGTGCTTCGGTCAGATGGAAGCGGTCAGTCAGGCGATCAGCCAGCGCCAGAGTGGTTGCGGTTTCGTGTTCAATGCTAATTCGAACCACCCCAAGATCGCGCGCCTCGGCCAAAAGGCGCAGAACCTTGAACCGCGACAGACCCATGCGGCGACTGACCTCTTCCTGACTCATCTGGCCAATGTGGTAGAGCCAAGCCGCTTGAATCAGATCTTCCTGCCCGTCGCTCATCCAGCAGCCTTTCATCCCTTCGATTTGCACAACTACACCCTTGACCGGGGGCGTCGTCAATGCGTATCAACATTTGTGCAACGACCGCACAATGTTGCAAGTGCAGCATTGCGGGCGCAGCAATAGGGGCAAGCAGAATGGCCTATGTGATCGGCATCGATGGCGGAACGGAAAGCCTGCGGGCTCATGTTTTTGACCTGTCCGGCCGGTCGCGCGGCATGGGGAAATGCGCTTACGCCACCGCGTTTCCGGAACCGGGACAGGCCGAACAGAACCCTGACGACTGGTGGCATGCGGTGGGTGTTGCCGTGCGAGAAGCCTTGGCCGCAGCCGAGGTTCCTGCCGATCAGATCAGCGCGATCTGCTGTGACACCACTTCTTGCACTGTGGTCGCTCTGGACAACGACGGGCATCCCTTGCGCCCCTGCCTGTTGTGGATGGACGTCCGCGCGCATCGTGAAGCCGCCGAGATTGCCGCCTGTGGCGACCCCGCCCTGCGGCTGAATGGCGGTGGTGCGGGGCCGGTCAGTCCGGAATGGATGCTGCCGAAAGCGTTGTGGATCAAGCGGCATCAGCCCGATCTGTGGAACCGGGCCGCAATGGTCGGCGAATATCAGGATTTTCTGACTTTGCGCCTGACCGGGCAATGGATTGGCAGCCTGAACAACGTGACCATGCGCTGGCACTATCAGACGCGGGAAGGCGGATGGCCGATCAGCATGCTGGATCGGCTTGGCCTGTCTGATCTTCTGGAAAAATGGCCAGCGCGGGTCGTGGCGCCGGGTCAGCAGATCGGGCCGCTGACCGATGCCGCCGCCACGCATCTTGGCCTGAACGCAGGAACGCCAGTGGTTCAGGGCGGCGCGGATGCTTTCATCGGGATGATCGGTCTGGGCGTGACCCAAGCCGGGGATCTGGCGCTGATCACCGGGTCAAGCCACCTCCAGCTTGGGGTGGCCAACCGCACGGTTCACGCGCCGGGGGTCTGGGGCACCTATATGGATTGCGTCTATCCGGGGCGCCCGATCATCGAAGGTGGCCAGACCTCGACCGGGTCGGTGATCGCGTGGTTCAAGCGCAACTTTGCCGAGCATATCGACTTTGACACCCTGAACGTTCAGGCCGCAGCCTTGCCACCGGGGGCCGAGGGCCTGCTGGCTGTCGATCATTTTCAGGGCAACCGCACCCCTCATACCGACCCATTGGCCCGCGGGGCGATCACGGGTCTTTCGCTGAAGCATACCCCGGCACACGTCTATCGCGCATTGGTGGAATCAGTGTGCTTTGGCACGCGGGCAATCGTCGATGCCTTTGGCGATGCATTCCACGCCCGCCGGATTGTGGTGGCGGGTGGGGCAACCCGGTCGCCGTTCTGGTTGCAGGTTCATGCCGACACGCTTGGCGTGGCCTTGGAATTGACCGAGGAAACCGAAGCCTGCGCTTTGGGGTCGGCCATTCTGGCGGCCCATGGTTCCGGCCACTATCCAACCATCGACGACGCTTGTACCGCGATGGTGCGGGTCGCGCGCCGGATAGAACCGGACATGACCGCCCATGCCGCCTACGGGCCGATCTATGACCGCTACCGCGCCGCCTATCACGCGCTCAAACCTCTCAGGGAAGCCGAATGACCATCGCAAACACCGCCGCCGTGGACCGTTACCGGATGATGCGCCGCATCCGGTCTTTCGAGGAACGGGTGGGTGAGTTGTTCCTCAAGGGCGAAAGTGCGGGCTCGATGCTGCACCTGTCGATCGGCGAGGAAGCCGTGGTCGGCATGACGCAGGCGATGCAACCGGGCGACACGTTTACAACACACCACCGCGGGCATGGCGTGTTTCTGGGGCGCGGGGCTGACCCCGCCCGGATGATGGCCGAGATTGCCGGCAAGGAGGACGGCTACTGCCGGGGCAAGGGCGGGTCGATGCACATCGCCGACCGGGCTTTGG
>JBKBOF010000150.1:0-7328 GCA_046294955.1 Paracoccaceae bacterium | reverse complement strand
GGCATCAATCTGACCAAGCCTGTAATCCAGCGCCGCCCAACGCTCTTCGGCCACGCGCTCATTCGCTTCGATTCTGGCTGCGGCCGCATCGAAGCTGTCGTATAGGAACCGTGATCCACCGGGCGGTTTGCGGATCGTCATTCGTCTTCGGAAACGGCGGGCAAACCCAGCAACCGTCGCTTTTCAGCAGTGGTCAGAAAATCCGCGGTTCCCACACGCACCCATTGCTGGTCGCGCTCTGCTGCCAAAGCCGGGATCTGGTCCAGATCGACTTTGACTTCGACCGGATCGCCCGTGAACCCAGCCAGCCAGTGGCTGATGTCCGCCATCACTTTTGCCGCCAAAGGCAAAACGGTCAGACGATAGAATGCGCGGTTCGCCTCTTGATAGTTGGCATAAGTGGCATCGCCCGGCATACCCAACAGCATCGGCGGAATACCGAATGCGATGGAAATCTCGCGCGCTGCGGCGTCCTTGGTTTTCTGGAACTCCATATCGCTGGGCGAGAAACCCATCGGTTTCCAGTCCAATCCACCTTCCAGCAACATCGGACGCCCGGCATTGCGCGCGCCCTGATGGTTGGCTTCGATCTCGCTGACCAGCCGGTCATACTGATCGCTGGACAACGACCCCTGCCCGTCCACACCCTTGTAAACAATCGCGCCTGACGGACGCGCAGCATTGTCAAGCAACGCCTTGGACCAGGCGCTTGCAGCATTATGCACATCGACGGCCGTTGCGGCTGCCTGCATGGGTGACAAGCCGTAGTGGTCATCCTGCGGGTGAAACGCCTTCAAGTGACAGATCGGTTTCAGCGGACCCTTCATGTCAAACCGGTGCGACCGGCCGCCTACGGTGTAGTCATAGGCCACAGGCCAACCATCTGCCCCCGGAACCAGAGACATCCGGTCCGACCGCAAAACATGCAACTCGCCGGGAATGTCGGATGCGCCTGGAACCGCCTCAAGATAGGCGTTTCCGTTCAAAAGCAGATGACCATAGACCGCTTCAAGGAACTCTGCCCGGCCCTGATCATCGTTCGGGCGATTGATTGCGCCCAGAACCGGGTGGCTGTCGTAGCGCCGTTCTGCATCCTGGCAAATCAATGGGAGGGCGGCCGCAGCCTCGGCCACCAGCTTGACCGCGCGAAATCCAACCGGATTTGCCAAAAAGCCGGTCCGGGTCAAAGATCCGGCATCGCGCGGGCTCCATTTCACCCGGCCAGAAGACCCCCAGGCCACGACGCGCCCCGTTGCGCTCGCCTTTGTTTCCATAGCAGCAGAGGGCGTGGGCCTGACCTCGCCCCGCCGCAGAAAGTTGAATACCATTTTTTCCGATCTCCGTATGCGGGGAAACCTCCCCGGCGCGCTTTGTTTCGCCGTTACAGAACCCGCATACGCGGGTCGCCGCTGTAGGCCTTCGCAGGCTCGATCATCGCCTCATGCAACGCCCAGACCAACGCATCGACCCGGTCCGGGCTGCCCTCGCCCTTGAAACCAGATCGGGTCATCAAACACATCTGATCCTCAAGTTTGCGCAAGCCGGCTCTGTGAACCACCCGCCCCTGTTCATAAAGGGCCGCCACTGGCTCTGCTCGGACAGCCTTTCCATGCCGCGCCGAAACAGCCCGATACGACACCATCGCACCTTGCTGGCGGATCATCGACTCGACCATGTCACCGCCCTGATTGACCTCAGCCACCATCCGGTCCGCGCCGTGCCGCTCATAGGCGGCCACCGCCGCCTTCGCCCAGTCACTTGGGCGGCCGCTGACGCTGGCATCTTCCAGAACCACTGCCCGCCAATCGCGTGGATTACCCTCGGTATTGACCCCAACGACAACGATTCCACATTCGTCTGACGTGGTTTTGCTGGTCACCGGCGGATCAACTGCAACCACGATCCGGCTTAACCGTTCCGGGCTTGGGCCCCGTGCCGCCTCTAGCATGGCCGTGGTCCACAGCGCCCCTTCCACGTCTTCGATCAGCTCACCCTCAAGTTCCTGCCGCCCCAAACGCAACCCGCCGTATCGGGTCTGGACTTCCTCCAAAAAGGACTTTGCCAGATAGGCTCGGTTGGCTTCGGTCGGAGCATGGGTCATCACCGTGGACGGGTTTTTCAAAATCGCCTTCAGCACAGCGATGCTTTGTGGTGTTGTCGTCACCACCTGCTGCGGATTGCTCCCCAGCCGGAGTGCAAATTGCAACTGGTCCCAAGTCTCTTGCGCTCTCTTCCACTTTGCCAGCTCATCAACCCACGCCGCATCAAACTGCGGCCCCCGCAGACTGTCCGGGTCATGTGCCGAAAACACCTGCGCCACCGCGCCATTCGGCCAGGTCAGGATCCGCCGTGTGGCATTCCACTCCGGCCGGCGATCGGGTGGCGAGCAAGCCAGGACTCCGCTTTCGCCCAACACCATCACTTCACGGGCTTGATCAATCGTTTCGGCGACAAGCGCCACCCGACTGGCCCGGCCGGGGTCCGACGGGCGCGCGCCTTCCACTTGCGCACGCACCCACTCGGCCCCGGCCCGCGTCTTGCCAGCACCACGACCGCCCATAATGACCCACGTTTTCCAGGCCCCTTCTGGTGGCAGCTGGTGCGACAGCGCCCAAAACTCGAACATCCACGGCAGCGCCATCAGCGCCCCGTCCGACAGACTGCCCAGAAAGTCGTCAATCACCTCCGGCGTCGCGGAGGAGAGCCAGACGGCGCCCGATTTCATCGCGCGCGGTGGCAAAGTCGAGAGCACCCGCTCCGACAGCCCCGGCAACCGATTTGCGGAGTTTGTCAACTTTGTTCCTCTCTTCCATTAGCAACCGGACAAAGCCCATCAGGTTGTCGGCAGTCTTCTTGACCTCCGACACCGTCTCGACCCTCCCGGCTTCGACTTCGTCAATCACTGCCGACAACCGCAGCGCCGCCCGCTCCAGGTTCCTTTCGGCAACCTGCAACAGATCCTCCTGGGCTTTGGTTTGATCAGCTTCCAGTGCCGTGAAGTTGATTGTCATGCTTTGCTGCCACCCGCCTCGCTTGCCCTCCGGACGAGCAGAACTGAAAAGAGCGGCAAGGGGTGTGACCCCCGCCGCTCTCGACACTTCTTCTAGCATGTCACAAGGTATAGCTTGGACCGTGCGGCAAGTCAAGCCAAAAATGCTTTGGCACCAATGGCTTAGCGCGCGCCGCCTTTACGTTTCGTTAACTTTATTCACCCTGCACGCCGGTGGCATCGCCACTTTGGCCTTGTTGACGTTCGATCTCGCGCCAGCGCACGACATTGGCGTTGTGGTCAGCAAGCGTCTCGGCAAACGCATGGCCACCGGAACCATCAGCCACGAAAAACACAAAATTCGTATCTGCCGGGTTCAGGGCTGCCTCGATGCTCAACCGCCCCGGATTGGCGATCGGCGTTGGTGGCAGCCCGTCGATGACATAGGTGTTGTACGGCGTTTCGCGCCGCAACTCGCTTTGCCGCAGACCACGCCCCAACACGCCCTGACCCATCGTCACACCGTAGATCACAGTCGGGTCGGTCTGCAGACGCATGCCCCGCTCAATGCGATTCACAAACACGCTTGCCACCTGAGGCCGCTCATCAGCTACCCCGGTTTCCTTTTCCACGATGGACGCCATGATCAACGCCTCCTCGGGCGTGTCATAGGGCAATCCATCGGCGCGGCTGGCCCAAAGCGCGGCAAGGATTTGTGTCTGTGCCTGCGTCATCCGGCTGATCAGCGCCGCCCGGTCCGACCCCTTGTCCACCTCATAGCTGTCCGGTGCCAAAGACCCTTCGGGCGGCACCGCAGCAACATCACCCGTCAGAAAATCGGCCCGTTTCAATGCTTCTACAACTTGCCAGCTTGTCACGCCTTCGGCCAAAGTCACGCGAAAGCGCAGGTCAGGCTCGCTGCTCACATCGACGTAGACCTGCGGCGCAGCCTCTGACAACGGATCAAACTTCACCACTTCGACATAGCGATTGGTCGTGGCGTCCAGTTCGCGCAAGATCACATCGGCACTGTTCACGCCAATCCGAAAGTTCACCTCGCGACCACAAGTCGATTGCCCACCCTCGGTCAGAACTCCCAAAACATCGCGCATCGACGTGCCCTGCGGGATCAGATAGCTGCCAAATTTCAAAAGCTGCGCCTTGTCGGAATAGTCTGCGCCAATCCGGAAAATCCGCGCATCCGACACCACACCCTGATCCTCCAACGCGCGGCTGACCGAACTCAGTGACGCGCCGCGTTCCACCCGAAAACAGACGGCATCGGTCAACGGCCCTGGCCCCGTGTAGGCTTCGCGGCCCCACGCCAGCAGACCCGCCGCCACGACAAGCAGCACTATGAAAAGCGTCAGCGCGTTCGAGGCAATCGACCGCCACATCGGTCAGCGCACCTTGCCGATGACAAGACTTGCGTTCGTACCGCCAAAGCCGAACGAATTCGACAGCGCCACGTCAATCTTGCGATGCCGTGCGGCATTTGGCGCAAGGTCCAGTTTTGAGTCCATGGCCGGGTTGTCCAGATTGATGGTCGGCGGTGCCACCTGATCGCGGATGGCCAGAATACAGAAGATAGCCTCAACCGCGCCCGCAGCCCCCAACAGATGTCCGATCGAAGATTTCGTCGATGACATCGTTGCTGTTACGGCAGCATCGCCCATCAGCCGCTCGACCGATCCCAACTCGATGGTGTCGGCCATGGTGCTTGTGCCATGCGCGTTGATGTAGTCGATATCGGCCGGTGTCAAATCAGCGCGCTTGATCGCCGCCGCCATGCTGCGATACCCACCATCGCCATCACTAGCAGGCGCTGTGATGTGATAGGCGTCGCCCGACAGGCCATAGCCCAACACCTCGGCATAGATCTTCGCGCCCCGTGCCTTGGCGTGCTCATATTCCTCCAGCACCACGCAACCCGCGCCCTCGCCCATTACAAAGCCATCACGGTCGGCATCATAGGGACGGCTGGCTTTCGTCGGGTCGTCGGCCCGTTTGGTGGACAGTGCCTTGCAGGCATTGAATCCGGCAATGCCGATTTCTGAAATCGGGCTTTCCGCGCCGCCCGCCACCATCACATCGGCGTCACCCAGCATGATCAACCGCGCCGCATCGCCTATGGCGTGCGCGCCGGTCGAACAGGCCGTGACCACCGCGTGATTGGGCCCTTTGAACCCGAACCGGATCGACACCTGTCCTGACACAAGGTTGATCAACGCGCCGGGAATAAAGAACGGCGAGACCCGCCTTGGCCCCTTTTCCTTGATCAGCAGCGCGGTTTCAGCAATCGAGGTCAGCCCCCCGATGCCCGAGCCGATCATCACGCCCGTGCGTTCCTTGTCCTTATCCGTTTGCGCGACCCAACCGGAATCGCGCACGGCTTGCGTTGCCGCAGCCATGCCGTAAAGAATGAAATCATCGACCTTGCGCCGGTCTTTCGGTTCCATCCAGTCATCGGGATTGAAGGTGCCATCGCTGCCATCACCAAGTGGGATTTCGCAAGCATATTGCGTGATCACGTTCGACGCATCAAATCGCGAGATCGGCCCCGCACCGGATTGTCCGGCCAACAACCGGCTCCAGGTTTGCTCGACTCCGCAGGCCAGTGGCGTCACCATACCCAAACCCGTGACAACAACACGACGCATAAGACATCTCCCTGCTCGATACGGCTTTTCCGCCTGATACACGCGGGCCAAGGTCTGCGCAACCGCCGGGGCGCAGGCGCGCCATGCCGCCGGCAAAAAACGGGAGCGTGAGTCCCTTGCCCACGCGGAAGAACGGCGTCTTTGGAACGGTCAGACGTTTAGAACCACCCCATCATGCGCGGCACTTTCTTCGGCCCTGTCCAGCAGACGCTGCAACTCTGCCCCGCGGGCAAAATCGGGTATGGCCGGGCCTTGGTTCCGGATTGCTGCAATGAAGCGCTCATAAATCGATGGGGTGGCAGGACAGTCCACATCACGCCATGTAGCGGTCAGGCGATCCTCTCCCGTGCAGGCGCGCAACCGGCTGACGGCATTTTCAAAACCGACTTCCAATCCGCCGGCGTCACCATAAAGGCGCAACCGCAGGTCGTTCAGATGGCCTGTGGCAAAGCGTGAGGCATGAACCACACCCAAAGCCCCGCCCTCCAGCCTCAGTTGCAGGGTGGCGCTGTCATTGGCATCAAGTGCATAGTCCCCGATCCTGCCGCCGGGTGCCTTGTCAAAAGTGGCCAAACGGGCCGACACATCAATCGCCCGCTGACCGGCAACGAATGTCGCGAAATCAAGGATATGAATCCCAACATCGCCCAACACACCCTTTGATCCATGCGCGGACGACAACCGCCACAGCCATTGTGGTTCGGTTGACCATTCCCCCCATGCCGGCTGCGTCAGCCAACTTTGCAGATAAGACGCCTCAAAATGGCGTACGGCACCGATGGCGCCACCCGCCACCATTTGCGCGGCAGTCTGCAAGCCCGCGCCATTGCGGTAGGACAGGTTGATCATATTCACCACGCCTGCCGCAGCGGCAGCATCCGTCATCGTGCGGGCATCCGCCGCCGTTGTCGCAAGCGGCTTTTCGCACAGGATATGCTTACCCGCAGCAAGCACCGGCATTGTGGTCGCAAAATGCGCGGCATCCGGCGTGACATTTGTCACGGCGTCAAACTGTCCCCAGCAGATCGCATCGGAAACCGATGCAAACCCGTTCGCAATATCATGCTTTTCACAGAACGCGCGCAGCTGCTGCGGCCGTGTATCGACCCCAGCCACCAACTCGACACCGTCGATCCGGGCAAACCCTTCGGCATGGTTCTGCGCCATACCACCTGTCCCGATGATCAAAAGCCGGATAGTCACCGGAACCCCTCCTCTCCGGCATGATGCAGGCGCGGACCACGTTCCTCAATGGCCTCCAGCGCCTGCTCGACCGGCACATTCGGAGCCGCAGTCGCATCGGCCAGACGCGCAGCGGGTGTGTAGGCCCATTTCACGGCGTTCCGGATCACCTGTTGCACATGGGCATTGTGATAGGTCGGATAGGTTTCGTGCCCCGGACGGAAATAGAACACGTTGCCCGCCCCGCGCTTGTAGGTCAGACCAGACCGGAACACTTCTCCACCCTGAAACCACGACACGAACACTGTTTCCATTGGCTCGGGAACACCAAAAGGTTCGCCATACATTTCCTCGTTCTCAAGCTCGAAGTGGTCCGGCAGCCCCGCCGCAATCGGGTGGTTGCGGCTGGTCAGCCAGATCCGCTCGCGCTCACCGGCCTCGCGCCAGGTCAGATTGCAAGGACTGCCCATCAACCGCTTGAACGGCTTTGCAAAATG
>JBKBOF010000149.1:0-7386 GCA_046294955.1 Paracoccaceae bacterium | reverse complement strand
GTGGATTGCGTCACATGGTCAATCGTCAGGCGGCCATCGGGTCGTTGGCTGATCGTGTAGTTTTCAACCGCATCCCAATAAATTGCCGTATCCTCGCCGCTGTCACTGTACAGGATTTCCCGCACGATATGCAGTTGTCCGGGGTTGATCGCGCCGTCCAGCATCCATTGCGGCAGGGTCTTGGTGACGCCGCCCAAAGTCAGGTTGCCGGCAATGCTGTCCACCGAACCGATGATGACCGGGTTGCCGGCCCCATCCAGAACCGGCGTTTTGTCCGGGTTCCAAGCATGGATCGCGACGCGCACATTCAGATAGGCATCGCCGTCGATCACGTCATCGCCGCCACGGCCTTCGATGGTGTCAGACCCGCCCCCGCCCAACAGGACGTTGCCATGGGCAAAGGCCAGCGTGTTGGGCGTACCGCTGCCATCGGCCCAGTATTCCATCAACTCCATCATGTCGGGCGTGATCAATTGGTCCAGCCCACGGATGCGGTTGATCCCCGCCATGTTCAGCTCATTGAACATGAAGTTGCCTTCGGGCGTCGGATCAAACACCGGGCCACCGCCATTCAGGCTGCGATCATCCCCGCGCAGAAAGTCATTCTCCGACCAGCCGGACACCGCCTCGACCTGACTGTAACGGTCGCGCAGAACCTCGACCTGCTGGGTTGGAAACACCGGGGCGCCCATATCGACATTCGCGCCAAAGGCGTTGTCCTTGAAGGTGACCCAGTCATGCCCCCAGGCGCCGATGAACTTCTGGATGCCTTCGCCGGCAAACATGATGTCATCGCCCGAGTCCGCGTCATAGTCGGTGTCGTTCTTGCCACCGTTCAACACGTCATGGCCGATGACGGTGGAGTTGAAGAAGATATCCCCATGGTCGCCCGCGACCGCGTCGAAGCGGTCGCCTGCCTCGATCCAGTCGTCGCCCTCGTTGCCGAACAGCACGTCAACGCCATCACCGCCAAGGATGAAGTCATTGCCACCCCCGCCCATGACCTGACCACCATCCTTGCCCAGCATTATGAAATCCTGACCCGAGCCGCCAAAGATAAGGGTCAGACCGCTGCCGCCGTGGATCACGTCATTTCCGGCCTCGCCCTTCAGAATGTCAGCCGCCCCGATCGGCGTTCCGGCGTTGGTGATGATATCGTCGCCATCGCCGCCCATGACCATATCGACGCCATCGCCCGCTTCGATCCGGTCATCGCCGCCAAAGCCCCAGATCTCGTCGTCGCCGCCACCGCCAATGATGGTGTCATTGCCATCAGTCCCGGAAAACACCACATGATCCAGACCGTTGTAGCGCAGGAAGTTGCCGGGGCCGCGTTCGACAAGGTTGCTGACCGCCGCAAGGAACGGGTTGTCATGTACCGGATCACCCAAACCGGTCAGCGCGATCTGTTTGGCGATATCCATATACAGCGACAGTTGTTGGGCCGCGAAGACATTGCCCGGCAAGGCAAATCCCGTTTCGCCCAGGTCGGTGTTGCGCATGGCGATCTTGGCCAGCGAGTTGGATTCAAGCTCTGCCGCCAGGTTAAGGCCCTGCGTCCGCGACAAATAGTAGAAGCGGTCGCCATCCTGAAGGTTTTCAAGCTGCAACTCGAACACGAAGGACATGGTTGACCCAAGCATCCCGCCGAACGGCATCTTCTTTTCGGCCAGACCGCCAACCCACAGGTCGATGTCATTGACGCCGGTTTCCGCAGCCGGTCCGTTCAGAAATGCCAGCCGGTCTGCGGGGGCACCATCCCCACCGAAGACCAGTGCCATGGCCGCGTCGCGTTTACCCTCGATCGTTGTCGCCGAAGTTATGGTCCCATGCGTGCCATAGGCCGCGATGAAGTTCACCAGAGACGCCGGATTTTGCATGTTCACCGCAAAATCCGCCCAGCTTGTATAGGGCGTCAACCGCGAGTCGCCGTCCGACAGTTCCATGAATTGCGCCCGCGCCTCGTTCAGCGTGGGCATGCCGGTATCGCGGCCCCGGGCAATGTTGATCGCGGCAAGGTCAAGCGGGATGCCGACAAGCTGATTGCGCAGCACATTGGTGACGAATTCGTCGATCTCGTTGCCGATCTGGCCGGACATGCCGCGCAGGACCGCACCTGCCGCCTGTTCGGCCGTCAGCGCACCGTCATTGTCAAAGGCGATCGGGTTCAGAAAGGCATCAAACAGGGTCATGTCGCCCCGGCTGCCGTCGGCATAGATCCTGTCAACCGTCTCGTTCAGCATCGAATGGCCGAAGCGATAGACCACATGGGCGAATTCGGCAAAGATTGCGGGGTTGATGTTGGTGTCGGTCTTGCCGGCCTGAATGACAAAGGCATCAATATCAGGCTGGATCTTGCGGGCGAATTCCTCGAACACCAGATGCTGGTATTCCATTTCGGTGGTGAAACGCGCCGCCTGAAACAACCGTTCGCCGTTCCAGGACCCGTCAGGCAAGTGCCATTGACTGATGAAGGCCGCGTCGCCCGTGGCAAGAATCACTGCTTTCACATGTTCGACCAGCCGGTTGTGTTCGGAATGGAACAGGTGGTGAATCGCGGTCAGGCCGATGTTTTCGTTGCCGCGTCCGTCTCCGGTGACGAAATGCCGGTCCAGCATTTCGTTGTCATAGGTGGTGTTGTTGCCGCGGGCATCCATATCGCCGGAATAGCCAACAACCGCATCGTCATCGGGCAAAAGGTTGCCAGCCGCATCGGTCTTGGGCGCCGCAAGATGGGCAATGTCATCCAGAAACGCGATGCCCGTGCGGAACGCCCCGACTTCGGACGGGTCAATTCCGGCGGCGGTGCCTTCCATGTAAATCGCCGTGCCATCACCGTTCAGGCCGACCATCAATTGGGCATAGCCATTGGCACCGGGAATGAACTTGCCATAAGGGTCCACCAGAACCACCGGCACATTGCCGATATCCTTGTCGGTCAACTGGATGCCAAGCATGGTCAGCGCCTGCGCCTTGACATCGGCCCATGTTGCCAAACCGCCAGTGACGCCTTCCAGCAGGTGCCCGGTGGCAACCGCGCCATCCGGCCCATCCCGGTATTCGCGCAAGAACACCTGATGCGACGGGTGCGAGGTGTAGGTCTGGTTCTGATCCACCCATGGTGTCACCACATTGGCCTCGCCGTCGCCCAGCGTCACCCGCGTAACCGCCATGAAATTGGTCTGGCTTCCTTCGACATACAGCGGGTCATCGGGCAACAGCGGCATGTAGATCGTGCCGTTGCCCCCCTTGGACACCAGATCAAGCCCGTGGTCGAAGAACTGGCCAAACAGGGTGAAAATGGAATTATAGGGGGCAGACAGCCCTTCGTCGGGGGAAATGTTGGCAATCACGATCGACGGCCCGGCCATTTCGATGCCGTGGTCGGCAAGCAGGTCATCCAGCGCCGATTGCGCGGCAGCAAGCTCCGCAGCTTCGGTTGACCCGGCCAGAAGTGTCGCGATTTCTGTCTGTGCGGCGGCAATGTCGCCCGTCAGATTGGCGATGGCGTTGATCAGGAAGGCGTTGCCGGGGTTGGCATCCAGAATAAGTTGCAGCCCCGCAATATTTGCTTCCAACGCCGCAATCTGTGCTTGAAGTTCCAGAATTGCCACCGCGTTCCCAGGATTGGCGGCGGCGGCTTGTGCCGCCTTCAACGCGGCAAAGGCGGCCGAGATCTCACCCTGAACCGCCAGAAGGTTTGCGCCCTCGACCCCACCCCGGCTGAGCGCGGTGAGGATGGCGGCGGGGTTGTTCAGGGTCTGATCGACGATCAGGTTGGAAATCAGGCGGGGTTGCTGGTCAGCCAGATGGTTGTTCGGACCGTTGGTGCCATAATCGCTGTTGGTGATGGTCGTCGGGCCGAACGAGATCGACCCTTCGCCCACACCGAAACTGGGTGTGGCCAGATTGATGAAAGGCTGCCCGGATGCGCCCCACAGTTCCCGCCCCGGCACGATATTGTTGAAGCTGCCATCCACCGTGCGCAGCCCGGTTGGCAACAACGGGTTGTCAATCAGATCTGACAGCGGTGTTCCCGCCGCGTGGGCTTCGGCAACGCGGATTTGATCAAGGATGAATTCCAGATCGTGACGGACCAGAGTGACCATGATGTTCCCCTTTCGCGCGATGTGGCGCTGATTGTGGTGTTCCGTCGCAGACCCGCCCAAATGGCGATGTTGCACCGGAACACCGGTCAAGCTTCATGCATCAGCCTAAGCCGGGGTCTGATCTGCGGGTATCGCGGGAGGTCAGGCGAAATCTGCGACGTTCTGCCCCACCTGCGGCAGATGATGGTCGGGAAAACGATTGGACTTTGGTCGGATAATTTCGATCCGAAAGGCGGTTGCATGACGCTTGGTCAACCAATGCAACCCTGCGCCGGGCAACCCTGCGCCCGGCGCGGATTTTTCAGTGTTTGATCATGACGTGCCGGACCACGGTGTAGTCTTCAAGCGCATAGCTGGACAGGTCTTTGCCGTAGCCAGATTGCTTCAGCCCCCCATGCGGCATTTCGTTGACCAGCATGAAATGCGTGTTCACCCAGGTGCAGCCATAGCGCAGGCGCGCGGCGGTTTCCATCGCACGGCCGACGTTCTGCGTCCAGACCGACGAGGCCAACCCATAGTCGGAGTCATTGGCCCAAGTCACGGCATCTTCGGGATCTGAAAACGGTGTGATCGACACGACGGGGCCGAACACCTCGCGGCGCACGATCTCGTCCTCTTGCCGGGCACCTGCCACGACGGTCGGGCTGTAGTAGAAACCCTGGTCCATCGCAGCGCCGCCGGTTGTCACCTCGATATGCGACAAATCACGGGCACGGTTGACGAAACTTGCCACCCGGTCGCGTTGGCGCTGGCTGATCAGCGGGCCGATTTCGTTGGTGCTGTCGTCTGCGGCAGCCAAGGTGATCGAGGCCGCAGCCGATGTCAGGTCGGCCACCAGCTTGTCATAGATCTTGCGCCCGGCATACACCCGGCAGGCGGCGGTGCAATCCTGCCCGGCGTTGTAAAAGGAAAACGCCCGCAAGCCTTCGACCGTTGCGGCAAGATCGGCATCGTCGAACACGATGACCGGTGCCTTGCCGCCCAGTTCCAGATGGGTGCGCTTCACCGTTTTGGCGGCGGCATCCAGCATCTTCTTGCCCGTCGCAATATCCCCGGTCAGCGAGATCATATCGACGCCGGGATGGTTGATCAGCGCATTGCCCACGGTATTGCCGCGCCCGGTGATCACGTTGACCACACCTTCGGGCAATTCCTCGGCCATGATCCGGGCCATTTTCAGCGCGGTCAGCGGGGTTTGTTCGGACGGCTTGAACACCACGGTATTGCCGCCGGCGATGGCGGGCGCCAGTTTCCACGCCATCATCATCAGCGGATAGTTCCACGGCGCGATGCTGGCCACCACGCCAATCGGATCGCGCCGTACCATGCTGGTGTGGCCTGCCAGATATTCACCCGCCAACTGCCCGGTCTGGGTGCGGACCGCCCCGGCAAAGAACCGGTAGCAATCCACCACAGCGGGAATTTCGTCATTGCGCGCGGCATTGATCGGCTTGCCGCAGTTCAGCGCCTCCAGACGGGCAAAATCGTCGGCATCAGCCTCGATCCGGTCGGCGATCCGCAACAGCGCGGCGGCGCGGTCAGACGGCGTGCTGCGCGACCACTGGGTAAAGGCGCGGCGGGCGGCCTGCACGGCGCGGTCAACCTGTGCCAAGGACGCTTCGGGCACCTCGATGATCAGCGCGCCGGTGCGCGGGTTCAGCACCGGTTCCGCGGCGTCCTGACCCGCTTCGAATCGGTTTCCGATCAACAGGTTAAGATCCATTGCGGTCATGATAGTCCCTTTCGTGTCATTTGCCCGCACCGGCGGTGTCTGATCCGCCGCGGGTCAGGTAATAGGCCAGAAGGATCGGCACAAAGGTCACCGTAAAGACGACAATCGCCACCACATTCGTCACCGGGCGCTGCCGGGGCCGCACAAGTTCGTTCAGCATCCAGATCGGCAACGTCGATTGCTGGCCTGCGGTGAAGGTGGTCACGATCACCTCGTCAAACGACAGCGCAAACGCCAGCATGCCGCCCGCCAGCAGCGCGGACCCCAGGTTGGGCAACAGGATGTGGCGAAAGGTCTGGAACGCATTCGCCCCAAGGTCCGCCGACGCCTCCATGATCGCGCCCGACATCCGGCGCATCCGCGCCACGGCGTTGTTGTAAACGATCACGATGCAAAAGGTCGCGTGGCCCAAAACGATGGTCCAGACCGAAAACGGGATCTCCATGATCGCAAAGGCCGACCGCAGGCTCATGCCGGTGATGACGCCGGGAAGGGCAATCGGCAGGATGATCAGCAAGGATATCTGGTCCCGCCCGAAAAACTGCGCCCGCGCCATGGCCCCCGCCACCAAGGTGCCAAGGATCAGCGCCAGTGCCGTCGAAATGGTCGCAACCTTCAACGAAAGATACAAAGGCGGCCAGATATCGGCGCGGTGCCACGCCACCGCAAACCACTGTGTGGTCAGGCCGGGCGGCGGGAATTGGTAAGTCCGCTCTTCGGTGGTGAAGGCATAGAGAAAGATCAGCAGAATAGGCAGGTGCAGGAACAGCAAGCCTGCAACCGCCGCGATCTTCAGCCCAAGGGATGCACCCGATTTTTCGCTTTCAGAGGGCATCGAACGCCCCCGCCCGCTTGGCCAGTGCCAGATAGACCAGCATGATCACGATCGGCACCACGGCAAAGGCCGCCGCCAGCGGAATGTTCCCCGCCGTGCCCTGAAACTGATAGACCGCCTGCCCGATGAACCGCGCCGAAGTGCCGATGATCTGCGGAATGATGTAGTCGCCCATGGTCAGCGAGAAGGTGAAAATCGACCCCGCGATCACCCCCGGCATGGCCAAGGGCAATATCACGGTGCGGAAGGTCTGCGCACGGGTTGCCCCCAGATCGGCCGAGGCCTCAAGCATCGAGGTCGGCACCCGCTCCAGCGCGGCCTGCATCGGCAGGATCATGTAGGGCAGCCAGACATAGACAAAGACCATCCACGTCCCCAGGAAACTGGTGGACAGCGAATTGCCGCCAATGCCGGGAATGGCCAGAACCGCATCCAGCAGCGGGGTGGTGCCCGTGGCCCCGGCAGCCCAGCCGATGATGCCCTCCTTGGCCAGGATCAGCTTCCACGCATAGACCTTGACCAGATAGGACGACCACAACGGCAGCATGACGCCCAGATAGAATGCGGCCTTCCACGGCCCCCGCGCATAGCGGGCGGCATAATAGGCGATCGGAAAGGCCAGCACGGCACAGCCAAGCGTGACCGAGGCCGACATCAAAAGCGTGCGCAGGATGATGTCGAAATTGGCCGAACGAAACAACTCGCGGTAG
>JBKBOF010000148.1:0-7408 GCA_046294955.1 Paracoccaceae bacterium | reverse complement strand
TTCCCAAAGATCAATAAGATGCGCCAAAACATTCCGACGCGCGGCTGGCAACAGGGCTGGCGGGGTATCGTGATAAATTGCTGAAGTCAGCACCCGGGCGTCGGCAGGGCCTTTACGCAGCGACTGCAGCACTTCTGCCTCGCGTTGCCGGCGATGTGACACCAGAGAGCGCAGGCGACCGGGTACGTCTTGCACAGGCGCACCATGGCCCGGCAGCATCACGCTCCAGCCTCCGGTCAGCAGCCGGTCAAGAGACGACATATAGGCCCGCATATCGCCATCAGGAGGCGAGATCAGGCTGGATGCCCAGCCCATGGCATGGTCCCCCGACAGCAGGACATCGCCAAAACCAAGGCAAATGTGCCCGCCCATGTGGCCCGGCGTATGGAGGATGCGCAGACCGTTTGGGCCACAGGGCAGGGTTTGGCCATCTGCCAGCAGACCATCGGGTCGGAACCCGGTATCCACCCCTTCGCCGCCACCCTTGAGCCCGTTGGCGACAAGGCGCTGCATCAGCGCGGTGCGCCCGGCGACCGCATCGCCAAAGGCCAGAACCGGCGCTCCGGTCAAGGCGGCCAGTCTTGGCGCTGCTGCCGAGTGATCAAGATGAGCATGGGTGACGACGATGGCCGACACGGTTTCGCCCGCGTCAAGGGCCCCCTGCAGCGCCGCCAGATGCGTCGCATCCAACGGCCCCGGATCGACCACAACCACACCCTGACCCCGCCCCAGAATATAGCTGTTGGTCCCTGGACCTGTCATGGCCGACGGATTGGGCGCCAGCACCCGCCGGATATCATCCGTCAGCCAATCAACTGCGCCTGCCTGCATGGCTTGCCTGCTTTCCTTTGATCCATACCGTTGCTAGGCTACCGCTATGCGCTTCAGCCTCAAGTCCATTTTGCCCCGCAGTCTGTTCGGCCGTGCCGCGCTGATCCTTATCCTGCCAACGGTCACGATTCAGCTGATCGTCTCGATTGCTTTTATCCAGCGGCATTTTGAAGGTGTCACCCGGCAATTGGTGCACGGGGTTGTGATCGAATTGGATCTTTTGCGTGACACGATTGAACGCGCCCCGACAGTGGCGGCGGCGCTGACCGCTGCGGTTCCCTTGGCCGAAGCCTTCGAGATGACGCTGGAATTGCCTGCAACGTCCGTTCCTGCCGTCGACCAAAATCTCTGGGGAGATCTTACCGCCCGTCCGGTAATTGCCGAGCTACGGCAAGAACTGCCGCATGTGCTGTCGGTTGATCTGGCCAGTATCAAAGGCACCGTGGTTCTGGCCGAACAGACCCGGCATGGGCCGATGTTGGTGACGCTGTCGCGCACGCGGGTGTCTGCGTCCAATCCGCATCAGCTTTTGGTGATCATGCTTTTGGCTTCGGTCCTCATGACGCTGATTGCATATATGTTTTTGCGCAATCAGTTGCGCCCGATCAAGAAACTGGCCGATGCTGCCGAGGCGTTTGGCAAGGGTGAAGCCGTGCCCTATCGTCCGCGTGGTGCGCTGGAGGTACGTGCAGCGGGGGCGGCCTTTCTGGACATGCGCGCCCGGATCGAGCGGGCCATCGAAAGCCGCACGCTGATGTTGTCGGGGGTCAGCCACGATTTGCGCACACCCATCACACGGCTGAAGCTGGGGCTGTCGATGTTGCCGGAAGATACCGAGACGAAGGCGCTTTTGTCTGATGTAACCGAGATGGAGCGTCTGGTGGACGAGTTTCTGGCGTTTGCACGCGGCGACGCGATGGAAGATCCGGTTGCGGTTGATCCGGCGCAGATTGCCGCCCAGGTGGTGGACAATGTGGCGCGGTCGGGGCGAACCCTGCATCTGGAGTCGCGGTTGATTGCGCCCGTTACACTGCGGCTGCGACCACAGGCGGTTCAGCGGGCCGTGGAAAATCTGGTGGGCAATGCGTTGCGCCATGCCACTTTCGTGTCTTTGACGCTGATGGCCACGGACCGCAGCTTGCGCTTTGTCATCGAAGACAATGGTCCCGGAATCCCCGAGGGACAGCGCGAGGCGGCAATGGCGCCGTTTGCGCGGCTGGACCCGTCCCGTGATCCCAACCGAGGGGGCGGGGTGGGCTTGGGCCTGTCGATTGCGGCCGATGTGGCGCGCAGCCATGGCGGGAGACTTGTTCTGACCAGGTCGGAACGACTTGGGGGCTTGCGCGCCGAATTGTCACTTGCGCGCTAGGGCGTCACGCTGTCGCCAAGGGGCGTGATCACACGGCCTGCGGCAGCGCGGGCGTCATCGGCATCGTGGGTGACAAGAATCGTTGCCAGCCCTTCGTCACGGATGCGCAACAGCACAAACCCCCGAACTTGAGCGCGCAGATCGGCATCCAGACGGGAAAATGGCTCGTCCAGCAACAGGGCACAAGGTTGGGCAAGCAATGTGCGCATCAGGGCCACCCGTGCCCGTTGCCCTCCAGACAAAGTCGCGGGATCGCGAGGCGCAAAACCGGCAAGCCCGGCTTGCGCAAGGGCCGTGTCGATCTGCGCTTGCCGCACCGTGCGGCCTTTCACCTCGGGTGGAATGGCAAAACCAAGGTTGCCGCCGACAGACAAATGCGGAAACAGCACATCATCCTGAAACAGAAGGCCAATCCGGCGCAGATGTGGTGGCAGGGTGGTCACATCGCGACCGGCCAGCACGATCCGGCCCTGCATCTGGAACACCGCCGGCAAGGTGCCAAGGATTGCCGCCAACGCGGTCGATTTGCCCGAACCTGACGGTCCCATAATCGTCAGGACCTCGCCGGGGGCCACGGTCAGGTTCAGGTCAACCACGGTCGCGCTCCCGCGGGTGATGCGCAGCTCCTGCAATTCCAAGGCACCGGTCATCCCGTCACCGCCATGCCACGTCGGTGGCGAAAAATCAGCGCCGGCACCAGAAGCGCCAACGTGAACCCCACGACCGGCAGGGCCATCTGCAACAGCGCATAGGCCCCGATCAGGCGACGGTTGCCGCCTGATGACAGCGCAACCGCCTCGGTGGTCAGGGTTTCAACCCGCCCTCCGCCGATCAGCAAGGTTGGCAGATACTGCCCGATCGAGACGGCCAGACCGACCGCCGCTGCCGTCAGAACCGGCCTCAGCAGCATCGGAAAACGCAAAGACCAGAACACCCGTGCGGGTGCAGCCCCCAAGGCGGCCCCGACAACCGCGATCCTCCCATCCCAGGCCCGATAGGCAGGAGCAAGTGACAAAAAGACATAGGGCAGCACGAACACCAGATGCACCGCCGCCACCGCCAGCCAATGCCCGCTGATCCCGGACCGCAGAAAGGCGATCTGCAAGCCTGGCAGGAAGGCCACCTGTGGCACAATAAGCGGCAGATACAGCACCCAAAGCGACCGCGCACCGGGTAACAGGGCAAAGCGATGTTCGGCTTCAAGACAGGCTATTACCAGCACCAGCGCAAGCCCGGTGGACAGCACCGCAATGGCCAAAGTCAGCCCGCCGGTTGTCAGCAGATCCGGGGCGGCCCGGACCCATGTCTTCAGGTTCAGACTTTCGGGCAGGGCGCTGGGAAATTGCCACAATCCCGCAACAGACCAGATCGCCAGTCCGAACAACCCAAGGATCAGCATACCAGCAGACAAGACACCGGCCAGCGTGCCGACGCCGCGCACCACCGGGTCAATGGCATGCGCCCGCAGGCCGGATTCAGCCATATGTGTGATACCGGCTTTGACGATACGCTCGGTCCCTACCCATGCCAGCAGGACCAGCAGAACCGCAGCCAATTGGACGATGGCCCCCGCCGCTGCGGTGGCGCGCCCTGCCAACATCGGGTCGGCCATCCAGATCACAACTTGCGCCGATAAGGTATAGGGCCGGGTTGGCCCAAGGATCATGGCCATTTCAACGGCCGTCATGGAATAGGCCAGAACCGCATAAACTGGCAGGCGCAATTGCTTGTAAAGGCTTGGAAAAACCGCGATCAGAAAGGCGGCAGTCCGTCCCGCGCCAAGACTTTGGGCCACAGCCACGCGCCGTGCCGCGTCGGTCTGCGGCAAGGCGGCAAGTGCCATAAGAAACAAGAATGGCACTTCTTTCGTCACCAGCCCCAAAGTCAGGGCAAGGCCGTATGGGTCGTTCAGGATCAACAGGTCGGGTGGTTGCGTCCATCCCGTTGCCCATGGCGACAGAAAACGCGCCAGCCATCCCGATGGCGCAATAAGGAAGGCAAGACCCAAAGCCGCCGCAGCATGCGGCACCGAAAGAAGCGGGGCAAGCAGGTGTTGCAGCACAGCAAAGCCCCGCGTTCCCCACAATGCCGCCACCAGTGTCAGCGTGACCAGCAAGGATACCGCCGTAGCCGCAATGCCGGTAGTCAGAGACAACACGATCGCGCGTGACAGGCCCGGCCAATCAAGAAGGGCCTGAAAGCCCTTGGCATCATTTGAAAATGCCGGAATGATCGTACCTGCCAGCCCGGCCAGAACCGGCAGGACCAAAAGGCCGAGGGTCACGCGAGGGGCCTGCCGCAACAGGCCGCCCGTGTTCATTGCGCAACGCCGTAACGCGCGATCCAGTCCTGCCCGATCCGGACCATCCAGCTTGCGTGCGGCTCCAGCAGCGCAGGCCCCAGATCGGCCGGTGATAGGGTTGCCACACCCAGTTCCAGCCTGTCGAACCGCGTCCGGTCGGCATCGGCCAGTGAAGAAACGTCCAGAACAGTCTGAAACCCAATGACATTTGGATCCTGGGCGCGGGCCTGAACCTCGGGGTCAAGCAACAGGTTCGCCACCACCTGCGCCCCGGCCTGGTGCCCCGAATTGAATGGGATGGCCACGAACGAGGCATTGCCGATGGTTCCGCCTTCCAGCGTGAAGGTGCGCACTGTGTCTGGCAAGGTGCCGGCCGCAATCTCGGCGCTGGCGCGACCGGGGTTGAAGGCAAAGCCGATGTCCACTTCGGCATCGGCCAACAACTGCCCAAGGGCTGGTTCGTTTTGCGGATAGGCTTTTCCTGCGCGCCAAAGTGCCGGGGTCACCGCGTCCAGCCATGCCCACATTGGCGCCATCGTCATTTCGTAGGTGGCGGGGTCCAACGGCTTTTGCATCACGGACGGGGTGGCCAGCGTGCCATAGGCGACCTGTTTGAGAAAGGTCGTGCCAAGGTAATCGGGCGGTTGGGGATAGGTAAAGCGGCCCGGATGAGCGATGATCCAGTCCTTCAGCGCAGAAAGCGTGCGCGGCGGTTCGACCAGCCGCGCACTGTCATATTCAAAGACGAACTGGGCCATCGCCCAAGGCGATTCGTAGCCGTCGGTTGGCAGGGTGAAGTCCGTCACCACGGCCGGTTTTCCGGCGGTATCGACCAATTGCCAATTCGGCAGCGTCTCTGCAAAGGGGCCAAACAATAGACCTTGATCCTTCATCGCGGCGAAATTCTCGCCATTGATCCAGATCAGATCCACCGCTCCGCCGGTTGTGGTGCCCGCGTCGCGTTCGGCCAGCACGCGGGCAACGGCATCGCTGGTCGAGGCCAGTTTGACATGCTCGATCCCGACGCCATAACGTGCCTTGGCCTGTTTGCCGACCCATGCGATGAAATCGTTGATCTTCGGATCCCCGCCCCAGGCATGCCAATAGACAGTCTGGCCGCGCGCTTCGGTCAAAACACCGTCCCATGCAGTCTGGGCGCTTGCCGAACGGGCAAGCGCGGGCAGACCCAGGATGGCAGCGCCGGAGATGAGAAAATGCCGTCTTTGCATGTGTACCCCTGTGAAATGGGCAGGTTGTCTCTGCCCCTCGCTTCGGGATAGGCAAGGCACGGTCCTGCGTGCAAGGGTATTTTGTCGGTGACAACTGTTCGTGACGTGTACGCACAATCGTGCGACCCCGCGTAACGAAACGCTTGTCCCGTACGAAGTCCCAGAACTTGGGCAGACCGCCTGACGGAGAATGTGAATGCTTGATGCGATCGTGCGCCCGCTGATCGACCCGCCGTTGAACCGCGCCGGCCGTTGGCTTGCCGCCCACGGGGCCACGGCTGATGGGGTCACTCTGCTGGGGTTGGGGTTCGGTCTTCTGGCGGCGTGTCTTCTGGCCTATGGCTTTCCCGGTTGGCTGGCCCTTGTGCCGCTGCTGATCGGACGGCTGCTGGATGGGCTTGATGGCGCGGTGGCGCGGGCAACCTACAAGACCGATTTCGGCGGCTACTTCGACATTTTTTGCGACTTCGTTTTCTATGCGGCGATTCCCTTGGCGTTTGTCGTGCGCGACCCTGCGGAAAATGCTGTGGCCGGCGCTTTTCTTCTGGCGGCTTTCTATGTGAACGCAGCCAGTTTTCTGGGCTATGCCATCATTGCCGAAAAACGGCGGCTGACAACGACACAGCAAGGCGAAAAGTCGCTGTATTATGCGGTAGGGCTTCTTGAAGGCACGGAAACCATTGTCTTTTTCGCGTTGCTTTGTCTGGTCCCATCGATCTTTCCAAAAGCGGCTATGGTGTTCGGTGGCCTGTGTCTTGTCACTGCGGCTGCGCGCGTGATGTTGGGACGCCGGGTGTTTTTCGACGCACCCTCTGGCCGCGACTAGACCAGATCCCGTGTCGGTTCTGGCCTTCGAAGCGGAATTGACGCGGTCCGCCGGTCCCAACCCGGCAAGGGCGCGGGCCTGCCTGTCGCGCCTGTCCTCGGCTTGTCTCTTCCACGCCATACGAGAGAAAAAACCACCTGCCCTTGCAGCCCCCGCATCGCCCTACTAAGACTCTGTCAACCATCGCCCTATATCCACACCCAAGACATCCAAGAGGCAGGCCCCATGCGCGATCCAGTTGATTACTTCACGAACAACCTCGTTCCCATGGTTGTTGAACAGACCAGCCGGGGCGAACGCGCCTATGACATCTTTTCGCGCCTGCTGAAGGAGCGGATCATCTTCGTCAACGGCCCGGTGCACGATGGCATGTCCACTCTGGTCGTCGCGCAGCTGTTGCACCTTGAGGCCGAGCATCCGTCAAAGGAAATCTCGATGTACATCAATTCGCCAGGTGGTTCTGTCGTGGCGGGGATGAGCATTTATGACACCATGCAATACATCCGGCCAAAGGTTTCGACATTGGTCTGCGGGCTGGCGGCCTCGATGGGGTCGATCATCGCGGTCGGGGGCGCAAAGGGGCACCGGTTTTCGTTGCCGAATGCGGAATTCCTCGTGCACCAGCCGTCCGGCGGCATGCAGGGTACTGCGGCCGACATCATGATTTCCGCCCGCCATATCGAACAGACCCGCGAACGGATGTATCAGCTTTACATGCGCCACACCGGTCAGGACTATGAAACGGTGCGAAGCGCGATGGAGCGTGACAAGTGGATGACCCCGGAAGAAGCCAAGGAATGGGGCCATATCGACGAGATCGTGGCAAACCGCGAAAAGCTGGACGACACGAC
>JBKBOF010000147.1:0-7513 GCA_046294955.1 Paracoccaceae bacterium | reverse complement strand
ACACGCAATGCTCGCCGCCATCGGCAAGAATGCGGATCGCCGCAAGGCGGGTGGGTTCGGACAGGGCGGACAGAACGGCGAGTGGCATGATGTGATCCTGCGCTTGTGCGTGTATCCGCATATACGCCCGGAAAACACATGCGTCAATCGGCATATGACGATCTGACACCTTGACGCAGGCCGGACATGCCCGCGCAAGCCGCTTGCCTGCCGATCCCGGCCCGGCCATCTGCCCAAGCAGACAGCAACACCGAGACTGGTGAACAGCCCAACCCAGCGGGGCCCAACCCAAAGGGGCCATGTCCAAGTGCCCGCTGCGACGGGTGTCAAAGAATATCTCGAGGCGGATGACATACAGCATCGCCGCCGCCGCACGTCCCAGCGACCCATCCCACGTCGCCTGCACCGGGATGCGCCCGAACGGGATGGGCGGCGCCCCAACCACAGCGCCTGATCCGGCCATCACGTCGCCCTGAAAGCCAAGTGCAATTGGGCAGACCGCTGGACGGTCGGCTCGATGGGGTGCTATGCATGTCGATAGAGGGGCAGGGGCAACGGATTGCAATGTGGCGTGACGCTTGGGACGGCGAAGTGTCAGGCGGCTTCGGGTCGAGACCGATGCGCCGCCTGCAGAGGTGACGTCACGCTGGACCGTTCGACGCGGTGCCGGGAACAAGGTATTCCGGCGCCTGATCTGCGGGCATGGCCGCCAATTCCTCTGGCGTGAGGCGCGCATAGACCTCGATCAACGTGCCGTCCGGGTCGGTCAGCCACAACTCGTGCAGCGGCGTGCCTTTCCATGTGGTGCGCGGCGGCTTTTCGACCTGGGCCCCAACGGCGACAGCGCGGTGATAGGCGTCGACGACGGCATCCCGGTCGGGCAGTGCCAGCCCGAGATGATAAAGCGTGTCGTGGTGCAGGTCCGCGCCGTCCCCGACCATCAACACGAAGTTGAGGTTCAGGTCGGAGCGGACGAACGTGGCATAGCGGTGCGTCCACTCCTTGGGCCAGGTGTTCAAGAGCCAGGCGTAGAATCGTGTGCTGGCCCCCAGATCGCGCACGCGCAGGCTGGTGTGGAACTCGGTCCCGGCGAGTCCGTCCGGCAGGTCGATCAGCCCCGCCAGAACCTCGATCCGCGTCTTGATATGGTCGCGCGCGATGCGGAAGGCCGCGATGTCACCTGCGGCAGAGGGGTCGGTGATGGGCCAGTGAAGCCGCTGCACCGGACCGGGAACATAAGGGCAAACCTCTTCGGCACAAAGCGTGACGATCAGGTCGGCGGTTTCGGGCGCGACCTCTTCCAGCGGCTTGGACCTGTGGGCGGAGATGTCGATTCCCGCCTCGCAGAGCGCCTCCACCGCCAGCGGGTGTACCGAGCCGGGGTTTGAGCCCGCACTGGCGACCGTGACAGTGGCCGGAAGCAAAGATCGCGCCAGCCCTTCGGCCATCTGGCTGCGGGCGGAATTGGCGACGCACAGAAACAGGATACGCATGGGATCAGACCTTTTCGTTCAGAAGCGGCACCATCAGCACAGGGCGGCGGGCGATTTCGCACAGGCTGGCGGCGGTGGAGCCCGTGATGATGCTGTCCACCCAGCCTTGGCCGTGCTTGCCGACGACGATCAGATCGGCGTCGCGATCCACCGCCATCCGGGCGATTTCTTCAGATGGGTTGCCCGTCATCAGGTGGGCCTCGGCTTTGCCGCCAGCGGCAGTGATGTCGTCCACGATATAAGACAGCGCAGCCTGTGCCATCTTGGGCCAGCGCGAATAGACTTTACTGCCAGCCGGTGCGAGGACATGAATCACATCGACATGTGCCCCAAGACGCGTCAGCGCGATGGCGGCCTTCTCAGCCGATTGCGATTGCTGCGAAAAGTCCGTGGCAAGAAGGACCCGCCGCAAGCCCGCATGACAGGTGCGTGCGCAGGCGGCGTCGCCGTCCTTGCCTGTGGATTCTATCCATTCCAACCGCACCGGCAGGGTGCTCATCCGGATCACCTCGCGGGCAACCGAGCCAAGAAACAATCCACGGATCAGGTTCTGCCCGCGCGATCCGATCACGATCAGGTCGGCACCATGGTCATTGGCCGCTTGCAGAATCTCCTTGGCCACCTCACCAGCGGCGCGGATTTCGACTTCCACCTCGAGTCCCGCTGCGCGCAGCGGTGCGGCACGGTCCTGAAGCCAGTCCTCCAGCGCTTGCTTGTTTCCATAGGACGCCCCTTGGGCATAGCCGACCTGAACCACATGGGTCAGGATCAAGCGGGCGACACCCATGTCGCGCAGGTCAGACAGGCAGTCCAGCAGGGGGCCTTGGGCGGTCGAGTAGTCCAACGAGATCAGTGCGGTGCGAAACATCACTTCTGCTCCTTTGTCTTGTGGGCGAAAATGGGGGTTTCCTCGGCCGGGAACCAGGCCCTTGTGCGGTTTGCGAACCAGACCAGCGACAGCATCACCGGCACCTCGACCAGCACGCCCACAACAGTGACAAGCGCCGCGATGGAGTTCAGGCCAAAGAGGCCGATAGCCACCGCAACGGCGAGTTCGAAAAAGTTCGACGTGCCAATCATCGCGCAGGGGGCAGCGACGTTGTGTGGCACGCGCCAGGCCTTGGCCGCCCAGTAAGCGACGGCGAACATGCCGTAGGACTGGATGAGCAGCGGAACAGCGATCATCACGATCACCAACGGCTGGGTCAGGATCACCCCGCCCTGAAAGCCAAACAGCAGAACGACCGTGGCCAACAGCCCGATGACGGAAAAGGGTTTGACCCGCGCCGTGAAGGCGCCGACTGCCGCCTCGGCCGCAGCAGGGTTGGCGGCCCCGCGTGTCATCAGAACCCGTGTCACGATGCCCGCCGCCAGCGGGATCACGATATAAAGGCCAACGGACAGGATCAGCGTGACCCAAGGCACAACAATGTCGGTGACACCCAGAAGCAGCGCCACGATCGGCGCGTAGGCAAACACCATGATGGCGTCGTTCAAGGATACCTGCGCCAGCGTGTAATTCGGATCGCCTTTGGTCATCTGCGACCAGACGAACACCATTGCCGTGCAAGGGGCCGCGCCCAACAGGATCAAGCCCGCGATATATTGCCCCGATGTGCCCGGCTCGATAAAGGGCGCGAAGATCCAGTCGAAGAACAGCACGCCAAGGGCGGCCATGGTGAAGGGCTTGATCAGCCAGTTCACCGCCAACGTAATGATCAGACCCTTGGGCCGTTCATGCACGCGGCGCAGGCTGGAAAAGTCCACCGACACCATCATCGGGTAGACCATGAACCAGATCAGGATCGCGACGACAAAGTTGACCGAGCCGTATTCCAGCGAAGCGAGAAAGTTCACCAATCCAGGCGCGATCCAGCCAAGCGCCAACCCGCCGATGATCGCCAGCGCGACCCAGACGGACAGGTATCGTTCGAAAGCAGACATGCGGTTATCCTTTGTCAGACTTGGGGGCGGCAAGGGGTTCAACGACGCGCGGCATCGCCTGTCGGCTCCATTCGGCCCATGAGCCCTCGTAATTTCGCACGCGGGCAAAGCCCGCTTGGTTCAGCGTCAGAACGGTGTGCGCGGCGCGAATACCGCCCTGACAATAGACGATGACCTCGGCTTCGGGGCGCAGGCCCAAAGCGGCAAAGCGGGCGCGCAGATCGTCCGCAGGCCGAAAGCGGTGCGTCGCGGGGTCGATCACATCGGTCCAGACCAGATGCCGCGCGCCCGGAACATGGCCTGCCATCGAGATTTCCGTCGGCTCCTGTCGCATCCACTCCGCCATGCCGCGCACGTCGAGGATCAGGGCGTCCGGGTCATCCATCGCCGTGCGCATGTCCGCCGTTCCGGCCAGCAGGGCAGGCACGACGCGCGGCACGAAGGCCCCCGGATCAGGATCGGGTGCAGATGCGTCCGTCACAGGCAACCCCGCGGCAACCCAACCGTTCCAGCCGCCATCCAGCACGCGGGCGCGGGTGTGACCGTGATATTGCAGCACCCACCAGAGGCGCGCCCCGAACAGGTTGTTGCCGTCGTCATAGGCGATGATGTCCGTGTCCGGCCCGATGCCAAGGCGCACCATCTCGGCCGCGAACACCTCGGGGTCTTCGACCCGGCCGGGGTGGTGCAGATGCGGATCAAGCGCCAGTTTGCGCGCGCCTTGAATATGAGCGGCAGCGTAGCCGTCGCCCTTGCGGGTATCGACAATGACCAGTCCCGGCGCGTCAAGGTTCGCGGCCAGCCAATCCGCACTGACGACAGGGGTTTCAGGCAGGATTGGTGACATGCTCACACCTGTTCCAGCGACTGGCCGACCAGCGCGCGCAGGCGGTCAGCACCGACCGGGTCTTCGGCCAGCATCGGCACCACGGCGTGGCGAGTGGCCAGCCCACCGCAGACCTTTTCAATCTCGGGCGCCTCTGTCGCGGCACGGGCGGCGAGAACCGGATGCGTCGTTGCGGTCGCAGCGAGACTTGCGTTCACGACCCAGCCATAGGGCGTGATCCCGGCACGTTTCAGATCCTCTTGCAGGCGGGTCGCTTCCAGAACCGGCGTCGTCTCGGGCAGGGTGACGATCAGGATCTTCGTCATATCGGGGTTTTGCAGCCGCATCATCGGCGTGGTCATGTGGCTGGCCTGCTCGCCCGCGTGGCGCAGCACGTCGCGGTGGTAGGACCCGGTCGCATCGAGCAGCAGCAGCGTGTGGCCGGTGGGTGCGGTATCCATCACGACGAACTTGCGCCCCGCCTCGCGGATCACGCGGGAAAACGCCTGGAACACCGCGATTTCCTCGGTGCAGGGGGACCGCAGATCCTCTTCCAGCATCGCACGGCCTTGCGCGTCGAGGCTGGCACCCTTGGTCGCGAGAATGTGGTCGCGGTAGACTTTCGTTTCCGCCGCAGGGTCGATCCGGCTGACAGTCAGGTTGGGCACGTCGCCCGCCAGCGTTTCGGTCAGATGGGCGGCAGGGTCGGTGGTGGTCAAAAGCACCTCATGCCCGCGTGCGGCCAGCTCAACCGCCACGGCGGCGGCGATGGTGGTCTTGCCGACACCACCCTTGCCCATGGTCATCACCAGACCCTTGCCCGCAGCTTCGATCCCGTCCACCAGCGCCGAAAGGGGCGGCAGGTCACGGTCGATGACGCGCGGCGCAGCTTTTTCCGGCGCGACCGTCGTTCCCATCCTGCGCAACGCATCGAGGCCCACAAGGTTCTCGGGCCGCAGCGCGAAACGGCTTTGCGGCAGGGCTGCCAGGTGCGGGTCCATGCCATCCAGCGCCGCTTGGTCGCGCGCGATAAGGCTGGCCGCCAGCGCATCGCCCATGGCGTCATTCGGCATCAGCCCGTTGATCGCCAGATGCTGGTTGGCGATACCAATCTCCGCCAGTTCCCGGCTTGTACGCGCAGCCTCGGCCAGCGAACTGACGCGCGGACGGGCGACCAGGATCAACCGGGTTCGGGTCGCGTCCGACAGGCTGTCCACCGCCGCGCCGTAGCGCGTGCGTTGCTTTTCCAGCCCGGCCAGCGGCCCGAGGCAGGACGCATCGCCCCCGGTTTCCAGAAACCCGCTCCATGCGCCGGGCAGTTTCAGCATCCGGATGGTGTGGCCGGTGGGGGCGGTGTCAAAGATGATGTGGTCATAGGCGCCCGTGATCGCATCGTCGGTCAGAAGCGCCGTGAACTCGTCAAAGGCGGCGATCTCGGTGGTGCAGGCACCCGAAAGCTGTTCCTCGATCCCCTTCAGCGCCTTTTCGGGCAGCACCCCGCGCATCGGCCCGACAATGCGGTCGCGATATTCGGCCGCGGCCGCCTCGGGATCAATTTCCAGCGCGTCAAGCCCGGGAACCGTGGTGATCGGTGTAATGTGGTTGCCGATCTCGACCCCGAACACCTGCCCAACGTTCGAGGCCGGGTCGGTCGAGACCAGCAGAACCGCCTTTCCCGCATCAGCGAGGCCGACCGCCGTGGCGCAGGCCAGAGAAGTCTTGCCCACGCCGCCCTTGCCGGTGAGAAAAACAAATTTGGGCAGATCGTTGAACATAATGTCTCCTTTCGCCGCCCGGAACGGGTGGTCGTCATCTGTCGCACGGCACTTGCCGACGCGCTTTGCTTCAGGTCAGACTTAGCGCCGCGTTAGCAGCAGCTTCCTGCCTTTTCCTTGGCCGGTTCGGCCTTGGCACCGCCACCGCAGCAGCCGGTCGCTGCGGCGGGTGCCGCCTTGGCTGGACTGCAGCAGGTTGATGCCTTCGGGGCCACGATTTCAGGCTCGGGCATCAGCTTTTCGGCCAGGGCAAGGATGTTCTTGGCCGAGGCTTCCTTCACCATGCGCCCCACGGTGATCGCTTCGCGCATCTGCGCGTCGGTCAACCCGACCTCTTGCCCCTTGTTCAAATGATACTTCAGGCAGGGCTCGCAGCTTGCGCCGATGGCCGCCCCGAGCGCGATCAGCTCGCGCACCTGCTCGGTGATCTCCAGCTTCGGCGCGGCAAAGCCCGCCCACGCGGCCAGTTCTGCGCGACTGGGGTAGCGCGCCTTGGCCATGAGCGCACCATCCACCAGAAACACCGGAAGGTCATCGCCTTCGCTGTCCTGCATGATCTGACGGATCGTGTCGTTGGCAGCGAACTCGGCCGGCTCACGGCTCAGCCCGAAACGCCGGACCTGCACGCCTTTGGCCTTCAGCCAGTCGAGATCGGCGGCCAGATCGACCAGCTTCTGGTCGACATCGGTGCCGCAGATGCCGGTCGAGCAGCACATTGCGGGGTCGTAAACTGTGACGGTCGTCATTCGCTTGTCTCCTTGGAAACGTATCCTTGCGGGTTAAAGCAGCAGGCGGCCTCGCCTTCGGTCGGGCGGGCGCTAATGGCTTCGATCAGATCCCCGATCGGCGCCAGCGCCGACGGGTCGAGCGCGTAGCAGACACGGGGATAGTCGATTGTGCCGGTCACGATCCCCGCATCCTTGAGGATGCGCAGGTGCTCGGAGACGGTCGACTGAGCCAGTCCAACCTGATCGACGATGTCCCCGCCGATGCAGCCAGGTTTTGAAAGCAGAAAGGCGATGATCTTGACTCGCGCCGGGTGCGCGAGCGCCTTTGCAATTGCGGCGATCCGGTCTGCCTCGATCAAAGCGGGGCGCGCCACTATGTTTTTGACCAGCATTTGGGAGACCCCTCGCATCGTCATCCCTCGATACATATTGATCGGCAATCAACGATGCAAGAGCAAATCGTAAATCAACGATTAATCGTAAGGCGGTTGAATGCCCTTGGACCTGCACCGGTTTCGTTCCGGTCAGGTGCTCATGTTAGGCGGCTCTCTGTTCGAAGGCCACGGGTGATTTCCAGCCGAGGGCTGAGTGTTTGTGGCGTCGGTTGTAGAAGCTGTTGATGTATTCGAAGAGGGCGACTTCGACCTCAGGGCGGGTTTGCCAATTGCGCCGCCAGACCAGTTCGGCCTTCAGTGACTTGAAGAAGCTTTCGACCGTTGCCCGGCTGGCGATCCGCAAAGCAAATCT
>JBKBOF010000146.1:0-7551 GCA_046294955.1 Paracoccaceae bacterium | reverse complement strand
TATGAGTGGCGGCGGCAGACGGTGGAGGTCGCCCCCGAGGTCATGGAACTGGCGCGGACCGAATTTGCCAGCCGGGTCGATGTGGAAAAGTTGGCCGATCATTTCGAGGACCGGCTGGAGGCGGCGGGGTTCTTCTTTCCGCCGACCAAAGCCGAGGGCATGCGGCTGAACCTGCGCAACATGTGGTCCCGGCTGAACCTTACGCGGGCCGAAGTGCAGACCTTCCACGGCATGCTGCGCCAGATCGCATACAGGCTGCGCCAGCAAGGCGAGTGATGACCCGGCAACCAGCGGGCGCAGCGCGCCGAAAGGGGCTTTGATGTTTGGAAATTGGCAGAAAGAAAAGGCTACAACCGCGCTGATCGATGAGGCGCAGGCAATGGCTGACCGGCTGGCCGGGGCCAAGCCGCATGCGGTGGAAATGCAGGCCGCCGCAGCGCAGTTCTGGGCCGTTGCGTATAGGGGCGAGGGGCAAGATCTGGCAGGCTTGATCGACTGGCCCCCCGCCGAGGTGGCGCGCTTTGTCCGGTCCGTGCAAACCAAGATCGCTGCCTTGCGCAAGACGCGCGATTACACCAGCAGCGACGGGTTGGCAGTCTGGCTGCACACCGCGCGGGCGGTGAGCGAGCCGCGTATAGCGCCCGCGGTTCGGGACATTTGGGCCTATCTGTCCGGCGCCGGCATGAACGTGGAGTCGATGCTGGCCGACCTGTTGCAGGATGCGGGTTTGTCGTCAGACCTGACGCGTCAGGTGCCGAAAGGATTTGGCAGCGCAGCGTGACTTGTGCGATGCACAATGGCCGTGCGCGCACCCGTGTGACGGGTGACGTCCGTCGTCCAAAGGCTCCACCGTCCGCAGCCCGCATTGCCGCAGCCCCTTGAAGGGGCGGGGGCGTCAGCCTAGTGTCCGCGCAAGGATAATATGAGGCGGACATGGCGGGGAAACGCAGCATCTTTGAAGAGGTAGGCAGCACGACCGTTGCCCCCAAGCCGCAAGGTGGGGTGATCGGTCAGCGCAGCATGGGCGCGCGCGGTGCGATCCGGGGTTGGCTGATCGTGCTGTTCCTGATGGTGATGGCGATGATCGTGGTGGGCGGCCTGACCCGGCTGACCGATTCCGGGTTGTCGATCACCGAGTGGCGTCCCGTAGCCGGCGCCTTGCCGCCGATGAACGATGCACATTGGCTATCGGAATTCGAAAAATATCGGGCCAGCCCACAATACCAGTTGATGAACAAGGGTATGGCGCTTGAGGATTTCAAATTCATCTATTGGTGGGAATGGGGGCATCGCCAACTGGGCCGGGCGGTGGGTCTGGTCTGGGCGGTCGGCTTTATATTCTTCTGGGCGACCAAACGGATACCGTCAGGCTGGACCCGTCGGCTTTTGGGGATTGGCGCGCTTGGGGGGCTTCAGGGTGCCATCGGCTGGTGGATGGTGTCTTCTGGCCTGACCGGCGCAATGACGTCCGTCGCGTCATATCGCTTGGCCACGCATCTGGGTCTGGCCTTTGTGATCCTTGGGGTGATCGCATGGTATGTGTTCCTGCTTGGCCGGACCGAGGCCGCCTTGTTGCAGGCGCGGCGTGCGCGCGAGGGCAAGCTGTTCGGGCTGTCCACCGGGTTGATGCACTTTGCCTTTTTGCAAATTGTGCTGGGGGCCTTGGTGGCCGGGATTGATGCGGGCCGTGCCTTTCCGACATGGCCGGACATGAACGGTGCGTTTTTCCCGGCGGATGCGTTTTATGTGCCAGACGGGCAGGGCGGGGCCTTGCCGGTCTGGCATGCTTTCTTTGAAAACCCCGGTCTGGTGCAGTTCATGCACCGGATGGCGGGCTATGCCCTGTTTGGCTTTGGCGTGGTCGTCTGGTTGCGCGGGCGCAGATCGACGCATGCCAATACGCGGTTTGCGTTCAACATGGTGATGCTGATGATGCTCGCGCAGGTCGGGCTTGGCATCATGGCCGCCCTTACCGCTGCACAGTTGCATGTGGCGATCACCCATCAGTTGGGCGCGGTTTTCCTTTGGGTGCTGATCATTCGCGCCCGTCATTTGGCGCAATACCCGCTGGCCGGGTCAATTCGTGAGGGCACGGCATGAGTGCGAACAACACGGCTTACGCCGACCTGATGGCTTTTCAGCGCGAAACCGAGGCCTTGGGGCAGGTGGCCGGACGGTTGGGGTGGGATCAGGAAACCATGATGCCGCGCGGTGCAGCCGAACAGCGGTCCGAGGAAATGTCGGCCATCGAAGGCGTGCTGCATGCGCGCCGCACCGACCCCCGCATCGCCGGATGGCTGGAACAGGCCGACGCGACAGATGCAGTTGCGGCCGCCAATCTGCGGCACATCCGGCGGTCCTATGACCGGCAGACCAAAATTCCGGCACCTTTGGCGCAGGACATTGCGCGCGTGACCAGTATGGCACAGGGCATCTGGGCCGAGGCACGGGCCAAGGACGATGTGGCGGCATTTCTGCCGACCCTGGCCGAGGTGATCCGGCTGCGCCGCGACGAGGCGGCGTGTCTTGCGCAGGGGGGCGATCTGTATGACGCCTTGATCGACGATTATGAACCGGGGGCGACGGCACAAAGCCTTGGGGCGATGTTCGACAGGATGCGGCCGCGTCTGGTGGCCTTGCGATCCGCAATTCTGGGTGCGGCCCATCAGCCGACAAAGCTGTCGGGCCATTTCGGTCAGGACGCCCAGTTGCGGATGGCGCGGGATCTGGCGACGTCCTTTGGCTATGACTGGTCGCGGGGGCGGCTGGATTTGGCGGTGCATCCGTTCAGCTCGGGGTCCGGCGATGACGCCCGGATCACGACACGGGTGGTGGAAAGCGATCCGTTCAACTGTTTTTACTCCACCATCCACGAGGTCGGCCACGCCTGCTATGAATTGGGCATCGACCCTGATTACCGGCTGACCCCGCTTGGATCGGGTGTCAGCATGGGTGTGCACGAAAGCCAAAGCCGGATTTATGAGAACCAGCTTGGCCGTAGTCGCGCCTTTACCGGCTGGATGTTCGCCCAGATGCAGGACCGGTTCGACGGCTTTGGCATAACCGATGCGGATGGGTTCTATGCCTCGGTCAACCGGGTGCAGTCCGGGTATATCCGGACCGAGGCGGACGAGGTGCATTACAACCTGCATGTGATGATGCGCTTTGATCTGGAACGCGCGCTGATCCGGGGCGACTTGGCGGTGGCCGACCTTGAGGCGGCGTGGAACGACCGGTTCAAAGCCGATTTCGGGGTGGCGGTGGACAAGCCAAGCCATGGCATGTTGCAAGACGTGCATTGGTCGGTCGGATTGTTCGGATATTTCCCGACCTATACTCTGGGCAACGTTTATGCGGGCTGTCTGAATCTGGCCTTGCGCAAGGCGGTGCCGGATGTCGATGACCATCTGGCACGCGGGGATGCGCGCCCTGCAACCGCGTGGTTGCGCGAGGCGTTGCAGCGGCACGGCGGGCTGTATGAACCGCGCGAGGTGGTGGCACGGGCCTGTGGTTTTGACCCCAGCGAGGGACCGCTTCTGGACTATCTTGAGACAAAATTCCGGGCAATTTACCGGTTGTGACCTCCGCGCGGCGCGAGGAGGCGGCGGTCTGGGCTTTGGCCTTTGGTCAGACGCTTGGCTACGCATGCTTTTTCTATATCTTCGCCGCACTTGTGCTGGTGTGGCAACGTGATCTGCCATGGGGCAACGGGGTTTTGGCAACGGGGCCACTGCTGGCCATCGGGGTGACTGCGGCGTTGTCGCCGCAAATCGGTCGCTGGGTGGACCGGGGCAACGCTGTGCGCCTTATGGGATTCGGTTCGGTCTTCGGTGCGGCGTCTTTTGCACTTCTGGCTGTGGCGTGGCATCCTGCCGTCTATCTGACGGCCTTTGCCGGGTTGGGTGCTGCGGCTTCGGCCACGCTGTACGAGGTGTGTTTTGCCTTGCTGATCCGGCGATTTGGCGATGCGGCACGCGGCCCGATCACGAAGGTGACGCTGGTGGCCGGGTTGGCGTCGACGTTGGCGTTCCCGGCCGGGGCAGCTTTGGCCGAGGCGTTTGGCTGGCGCATCGCCGTCTGGTGCGCTGTGGCGGCGGTGGTCTGTGTGATGCTGCCGTTGCAAATTTGGGGGGCGTGGACCCTTGGCGGCGGGAAGGTTGCCCCAAACCGCAGAACAACGCCAGCAGCGTCTTGGCGGGTCATCCTGTCCCGGCCCGGAGCTCTGGGCCTGATGGGGTTGTTTGCGCTGCTGAACCTTGACCACTGGATGCTGGTCAGTTTGCTGCGGCCCTTGTTGGCGGACATGGGGATAAGTGACGGCCGCGCGGTTGCGGCCGCCGCCCTGATCGGGCCATCGCAGGTCGTCGGGCGGCTGGTTCTGATGGCGGCGGGGGCACGGATGCGGACCGGGGTTGCATCCCTTTTCACGGTGCTGGCCATGGTGGCGGGGCCACTGTTGCTGCTGTTGTCCGGCGGCGGTCTGGCGCTGATCTTCGCTTTTGCCGTGGTTCAGGGGGCGGCTATGGGGATCCTGACGATTCTGCGCCCGCTATTGGTGGCGCAAGTGAACGGGGCGGCCGACTATGCGGCCTCGGCCGCGGCGATTTCGCTGCCCGCGTTGGTGGCCACGGCGGTGGCACCGCTGTTGGGCACATGGATCTTGGGACTTGGCGGGCCTGTGGCCTTGATAGCTACGACCCTTGCACTGGCATTGGCGGCATTTGGTCTTTTGCTGCGGCAGCGGGTCTGAGCCGTCAGGTCCAGTCTGGTTTGCGTTTTTCCAAAAAGGCGCTGATGCCTTCGGCGGTGTCGCGCCATAGCATGTTTTCGACCATCACTGTGCCGGTGTGGCTGTAGGCGTCGGCCAAGGGCAGGTCGATTTGGTCATAGAACGCAGCTTTGCCGATCTTGACCGCCGCCGTCAGCTTTGCGGCGACAGTTTGCGCAAGGGCGCGGGTCTGTTCTTCCAGATCGTCTGGGGCGACAACACGGTTGACAAGCCCGACCTGAGCCGCCCGATTCGCGTCGATAAAGGCGCCCGTGGTCAACATCTCGAACGCGATGGCAGGCGGCACCTTGCGTGTCAACGCCACCATTGGCGTTGAACAAAACAGGCCGATGTTCACGCCATTCACCCCAAACTTCGCCTGATCCGAAGCCACCACCATATCGCAGGACGCAACAAGCTGGCACCCGGCGGCGGCGGCGATGGCGTGGACTTGAGCGATTACCGGTTGGGGCAGGGCGGTGATGGCCTGCATGACGGCGGCGCAACGATTGAACAGGCCGACAAAATATGCGGCGCCATGGTCGGGAGCGCTTCGGGCGGCTTGCATTTCTTTCAGGTCATGGCCAGCACAAAAGGCCTTGCCTGTGGCGCGCAGAATCACAACCCGGACGCTGCGATCTGCTGCCAGTGCCGCCAGTTCTGCCGAAAGTGCCGATAGCATGGCATCCGACAAGGCGTTCAGCGACTGCGGGGCGTTCAGCGTCAGGGTGGCGATACCGTCATCGTCAGAGCGCAGTAACAGGGCGTCGGTCATTGCATCTTCCTTTTTGTTTGCACGCAGCTTAGGGCAGGACAGGGTGACAAGGAAAGACGACATGCTGAAGATGGATGCCGGGGCACTGCAAGGCTTTCTGCTGCGGGATTTTGGGCAAGTGGCGGAAGACTTCGTGGTGGAGCGCGCCGACGCGGCGGGTGTGACGCTGCGACTTCAGGTTGCCGACCGCCACTTGCGCCCCGGAGGCACGGTGTCGGGACCTGCGATGTTCGGGTTGGCGGACGTGGCCATGTATCTTGCCATTCTCAGTCGGATTGGCCCGATGGCGCTGACGGTCACAACCAACTGCGCCGTCGACTTCATGCGCAAGCCACAAGCCGGTGTGGACCTGCTGGCGCACGCTCGGGTGTTGAAGCTGGGGCGTGCTCTGGCCGTGGGGGACGTGTTGATGTTCTCCGAAGGAAAGGCCGATCCGGTCGCGCGCGCCAGTCTGACCTACGCCATCCCGTCCAAATGAAAATGCCCCCGAAACCGGGGACGTTTATCAGGCTCCGCCTGTGGTCAGGCTTTTTGTTTGGCGAACCGGCCTTCGATTTGCGCGCCGCTTTCGATCACCAGGGCATTATAGGTGATATCGGCGGCCACATGAGCCGCTGCGCGCAGGGTAAAACTTACGGCACTGATCTGACCTTCGACTTTGCCGCGCACCTCGACGGTCTCGGCGCTGATGGTGCCGTTCATCCGGCCTTCGCTTCCCACCAGAAGCGTGCGGGCTGTGATGTTGCCATCAACTTCCCCCATCATCTCGATATCGCCGACGGACGAGATTTCGCCGGTGATCTTCAGATCGCTGGCGAAGATTGACTTGACGTTGGACACCCGCGCTGGGGAAGATCCCGTGGGCGACGCGGTTTGATCTGTGGACTTATTGAACATGACGCATCCGTTGCTGGCTTTGCGCATGATAAGCACGGATGCATAGCCTGTGGTCAAGGCCTGCGCCGTGGCAGCTTGGCAAACGGGCGCTCATTGGCCGTTTCGATGTCGCGTTCGGGCCTGACAAGGGGTGCGCCGCGTGCTTTCGTGCGATCATTCCTTAGAAAAGGACGGCCGTTGTATGACTCGTGATGATTTCTTTGTGCCGGTTTCCGGATTTGACCTGCCGCGATTCGCCGGGATTTCCAGCTTCATGCGTCTGCCCGTCGTGCCACCCGATCACCCGCGCTTTGCCGAGGTTCAGATCGGATTGATCGGTGCGCCGTGGGATGGCGGGACAACAAATCGCCCAGGTCCGCGCCATGGGCCGCGTGCGCTGCGCGACGCGTCCACCATGATACGGGCCGAGAATGGCGCGACGCGGGTGCGCCCGTTCGAAATGGTGCGCTGCGCCGATCTGGGGGATGTCGGGCCGAACCCGGCGGACCTGACGGATTCGCTGGCGCGGATGGAAGCGTTCTTTACAGGCGTGCGCGCAGCGGGGATCGTGCCGTTGACGGCGGGGGGCGATCATCTGTGCAGTCTGCCGATCCTGCGCGCGTTGGCCAAGGGGCGGCCTTTGGGCATGATCCACTTCGACAGCCACACCGATCTGTTCCACAGCTATTTCAACGGCACGATGTACACCCACGGCACACCGTTCCGCCGCGCGGTCGAAGAGGGGCTGCTGGACCCGCACCGGGTGACGATGATCGGCATCCGCGGAAGCACCTACGACCGAGAAGACCGCGACTTTGCTGATGCCGTGGGAATAAGGGTGATTGCGATAGAGGAGTTTCATGATCGGGGTGCGGCGGATGTTATGGCCGAAGCGCGCGCGCGGGCAGGGCAGGGGGAGACATACATTTCGTATGACATCGACTTCATTGACCCCGCTTTTGCACCAGGCACCGGCACGCCGGAGATCGGGGGGCCAAACAGCTATCAGGCTCTTCAGGTGGTCCGGGGTCTGAAGGGCCTGCGCATTGTCGGGGCGGATGTGGTCGAGGTGTCACCACCATTCGATCTTGGTGGGGCGACCGCCTTTCTGGGTGCAACGGTGATGTTCGAG
>JBKBOF010000145.1:0-7578 GCA_046294955.1 Paracoccaceae bacterium | reverse complement strand
GAAGAAGACCGCCTTGTGGCGATGCGCGAGATGATCTTTGCCGATACGTCCAAGGATCGTGCCGCGGCCCTTGCGCGGCTGTTGCCGATGCAGCGCGCCGATTTCGTGCAACTGTTCGAAATCATGGCCGGGTTGCCGGTGTGCATCCGCCTGTTCGATCCGCCTTTGCACGAATTTCTGCCGCACAGCCGCGAAGGTCTGCGGGAATTGGCCGAGGCGTTGGACAAGCCACTGTCGGAAGTCACCCGCCGGGCCGAGGCCTTGACCGAGTTCAACCCGATGCTGGGGATGCGGGGTGTGCGTCTGGGTGTGGTGTTGCCGGAAATCTACGACATGCAGGCGCAGGCGATTTTCGAGGCAACGGTCGAGGTCGCCCGCCGCGGCGCTGCGGTGGTGCCTGAGATCATGATCCCTCTGGTCAGTGCCCGGCGTGAGGTTGAACTGGTCAAAACCCGCGTCGATGCCGTTGCGGCTGCAGTGCGCGTCAAGGCCGGGCTGGATTTTGACTACAAGCTGGGGGTGATGGTGGAAACGCCGCGCGCGGCCTTGCGTGCCGGCGAGATCGCGCAGCATGCCGCGTTCCTGTCTTTTGGCACCAACGACCTGACCCAGATGACCTATGGCCTGTCGCGCGACGATGCCGGACGGTTCATGAACACCTATGTGCAGCAGGGCGTCTTTCCTGAGGATCCGTTCCATATCCTGGATGTGGATGGGGTGGGAGAACTGTTGTTGATCGGGGCCGAGCGTGGCCGCCGCACCCGGCCCGACCTGACAGTTTCCATCTGCGGCGAACATGGCGGCAACCCCGAATCAATCGCCTTTTGCCGCAAGGCTGGGTTCGACTATGTCTCTTGTTCACCGTATCGTGTTCCCCTTGCGCGGCTTGCAGCCGCTCATCTGGCGTTGGAAGATCGTTGTGGAAAAGTCGAAAAGTAACACAATATCATGTATATGCGGCTGACTTTTCATTTAATCTGTTAAGATTTGCGCAAGTTTCCGCCGAAAGACAACTAAATTTCGTTGTAAATTTGCAACGCCGATAGACTCGGCCTTGTCCCGTGCTTTATCCCCTGCGGCTGTTGCGCGAGCCAAGAATGCTGGGGCTGCGCGTTGGGGCAATAGAACGGAACAATAGACAATGTGCTTGCGACAAATCTTGGCCACGGCTGCGTTTGCAGCTTTCGCCATGGGTGGAGCGGCCTTCGCCGATGTGACGGTGAGCCAGTCCAACGGCCCTGCATTGGGCATGGCCGAACAGATTGCGTCCCTGATGGGGACTGAACACAAAACGGTGGGGGCGATCCCGGAAACCAGGCTGGCGGAACTGGCGATCGGGCCAAGCAAACCCAAACTTGGCAAGATTTTGGAAAAGGTCGCACCTGCCGAACCGGTCTTGATCCGCTATAGCGACGATTTTCTGTCCACGCGGCCCGCGCCCACGGGCGATGACCAATGGCAATGCCTGCAGACCGCGCTGTATTTCGAAGCCCGGGGCGAAAGCCTGAAGGGTCAGTTTGCGGTGGCCGAAGTGATCCTGAACCGCGTCGATAGTCCTGACTACCCGCGCACGGTCTGCGGTGTTGTCGGGCAGGGCAATGGCGGCGCGTGCCAGTTCAGCTATGTCTGCGATGGACGCACCGATGTGATGCGCGACCGGGCCGCCGCCGACCGGGCAGGACGGATCGCGCGGATCATGCTGGATGGCGCTCCGCGTGGCTTGACGGCGGGGGCCACCCATTTCCACACCCGCGCCGTCAATCCGCGCTGGGCCAACCGGTTTCCCCGCACAGCGTCGATCGGTGCGCATCTGTTCTATCGCCAGCCCTGATATGTCGCGGGCCTTGCGCCCTGCGTCGGCTTGAGGCAATCGGATCCAAGGGACGGGCTGTAGCCTGCTCTTGTTTCCTTCGGGCCGTTGGGGGGCCAGATGACCAGCGACATCGGACTTGCCTTTGCCCATCCCGAGGAACGCGCGCAGGCCTCGGCCGGCACCGACCCACGGGACCGGATCAGTCTGCGCGATCATGTGGTCGAGGTGGATATCGGCGCGTTTCAGCAAGAGCGTGGCCATAAACAGCGTGTGATGTTCAACGTGGTGGTCGAAGTTGTGCCCGTCACGGGACCGTTGAATGACGACGTGGACCGGATCCTGTCCTATGACCGGATCACCGAAGCGATTGCGGCGGAATTGGCGTCGGAACGCTTGAACCTGCTGGAAACCTTGGCGGAACGGGTGGCGGAACGGATTCTTGCCGAACCCCAGGCAATGCGGGCCTTCGTGCGGATCGAAAAGCTGGACATCGGGCCCTACAAACTGGGGGTGGAAATCGCGCGGTCGCGCGCCGAGGTGCCCGTGCGCGTGGTCGCGCAAGATGGCGAAGAGGCGGTTGTGCCGCCTTTGGTCGTCTGGTTGGACAATGCCACCCTTGCTGCGGTTGATCTGTCGGACCGGCTTGACGCGCTTTTGTCGCGCGGCGCGCCGCTGATCCTATGTGTCGGCCTGACCGAACTGCCCCGGCCCAAAACGGACCACAGGCCGACGCAGCGCCGAATTGACCTTTTGGCGATCGAGCAAAACGCCTGGGTCCTGGCGGCACGCGATCCGCGTTGCGTGGTGGTGGCCACACGGACCGAGATCGACTGGGCGATCAGGCGCGGGCAATCCGTGGTCTGGGCCCCGTCAAAGATGGTGCTTGATGCTGTTGACGGGCCGAAGTCGGCAGATCCGGTAGCACTTGCGCTGTGGCTGGCCGAAGTCATGGCGGCACGAAGCATGATCGTTCACGGAAATGTTGCACTTCCGGCGGGAAGCCGCGTTCTGGTGGAACGGGGCTAAGCGATTCACTTGCCAAACCGGGGTCAAGCCGCCTAATCGAAGGCATGATTTACACGCGACCCATTCCGATTGCTGATATTGCCGCCCCGCCCGATGCCATGCCGCTTGCGGGCGGTTGGTGCAGTTTCACCCATGTCGAGATTCTGGAACGGGGACGCCCGCCCGAGGTGGTGCGTGTTGCGGAACTGCCCCCCAACAGACTGGCCTATCTGACAGGCCCACGCCCTGATTTTGCCGGCCTTGCCATGGACCGCCCGCAGATCATGGGGATCCTGAACGTGACGCCCGACAGTTTCTCGGACGGCGGGCTGTTTCTGAAACCCGAAGCCGCGATGATGCAGGCCCGCGCCATGGCGGCGCAGGCCGATATTCTGGATGTAGGCGGTGAAAGCACCCGGCCGGGGGCCGCTGACGTGTCTGCCGACGAAGAAACCGCCCGCACCGTGCCGGTCATCGCCGCGATGCGCGCGGCCGGGATCGTGCGGGCCATATCGATCGATACCCGTAAGGCGGCGGTTGCGCGGGCCGCTTTGGCGGCAGGGGCGGGGATCGTGAATGACGTGACAGCCCTGCAATTCGATCCTGCGATGGCGGATGTGGTGGCGGCCGCAGGTGTGCCGGTGATCCTGATGCATTCCATCGGCCAGCCTGCGACCATGCAAGATGACCCGCACTATGACGATGTATTGCTCGATGTTTATGATGCCTTGGCTGCCCGTTTGGCGGAAGCCGAGGCGGCAGGCATCGCGCGCGACCGCTTAGCGATTGATCCGGGCATCGGCTTTGGCAAGACGCTGGCCCATAACCTGACCCTTCTGGCACGGTTGAGCCTGTTTCACGGGCTGGGCGTGCCGGTCCTTTTGGGCGCCAGCCGCAAACGCTTTATCGGCACGCTGTCGGGTGAAGACGATGCCGCGCGGCGGATGCCGGGCAGCATTGCCGTGGCGCTGGCCGGGGTGGCACAGGGCATTCAGGTGATCCGCGTGCATGATGTGTCCGAAACCCGTGCCGCTCTGACGCTTTGGCAGGCTGCAACACAGGGGAAAAACCCATGACGCGCAAATTGTTTGGAACCGATGGCGTGCGGGGCCGCGCCAACAGCTATCCGATGACCGCTGAAATGGCGCTGAAACTGGGCGCGGCGGCGGGTCGGTTTTTCCGCCGCGATGGCGGGTCGGCGCATCGGGTGGTGATAGGCAAGGATACGCGGCTTTCGGGCTACATGCTGGAGAACGCCTTGACGGCGGGTCTGACCAGCACGGGAATGAACGTGTTGCTGCTGGGTCCGGTGCCAACGCCTGCCGTAGGGTTCCTGACCCGCAGCATGCGCGCCGATCTGGGGGTGATGATCAGCGCAAGCCACAATCCGCACCATGACAACGGCATCAAGTTCTTTGGCCCCGACGGGTTCAAACTGTCAGACGAGGCCGAGACCGAGATCGAAACCATCGTTGCGGGCGAGATCCAACTGGCGCAGGCGCTCAACATCGGTCGCGCCAAGCGGATCGAGGATGGTCGCGGACGGTATCAGGAATTCGTCAAGACCACCTTCCCGGCGGGGCGGCGGCTGGATGGGTTGAAGGTAGTGATCGACTGTGCCAACGGGGCTGCCTACAAGGCCGCGCCCGAGGTGCTGTGGGAATTGGGGGCGACAGTGGTTCCCATCGGTGTGACACCCAATGGCACCAACATCAACGACCGCTGCGGGTCCACCCACACCCAGACCGCTGCTGAAGCGGTGGTTTCGCATGGGGCCGATGTGGGCATTTGTCTGGACGGCGATGCTGACAGGGTGATGATTCTGGATGAGACCGGCCGGGTGGCAGATGGCGATCAGATCATGGCCCTGATGGCGGCACGCTGGGCAGCCGAGGGCAAATTGCGTGGCGGTGCGCTGGTTGCCACGGTGATGTCCAACCTTGGGCTGGAACGGTTCCTGTCGGGCCGGGGCATCGGGCTGGAACGCACGGCTGTCGGTGACCGCTATGTGGTTGAACGCATGCGGGCGGGGGGGTTCAATCTGGGCGGTGAACAGTCCGGTCATATCGTGATGACCGACTACGCCACCACCGGCGACGGCTTGATTGCAGGCTTGCAGTTTCTGGCTGAAATGGCGCGGACCGGACATAAAGCGTCCGCATTGGTTCGCCAATTCGACACCGTGCCACAAATGCTGAAAAACGTGCGCTTTGCCGACGGGAAAAAACCGTTGGAGCAAGATAGCGTCAAGGCGGTGATTGCAGCCAATGCCGCCCGGATCGCGGGCAAAGGCCGTATTCTGATCCGCAACTCCGGCACAGAGCCTCTGATCCGGGTGATGGCGGAATGTGAGGACGAGACGATGTTGATCGAAGTGGTGGACGACATCGTCGGGGCGGTTGAGGCGGCGGTCTGATCCACCGCCCCGGTGCTTGGGTTTCAGGGTAGGGCGGCCAGCAAAACCTCGCCCGCTTCGGTTGGGCAGGCAATGCCTACATCGGCAATCGGCATGATGGCATGGCGGATGCGGTCGGTCAGGCGGTGCTGACTGTGCCCTTCTCCGTCTGCGCGGTTCAGACCATGCAGCACATTGGCCATGTCCAGCACATAAAGTCTGGGCCCCAACGTCTGCAACTCGGCCAGAACCGAGGCCCAGTTGGTTTCCGTATCGTCATAGTCGGTCGTTTCATACCGCCACCGAACCTGACCTGACATGGTATTGATCGCGTAAATCCATCCTGTGGGCGACCACAGATAGGCCGACCCGTCCGCCACATGCTGCGAGTTGATGAAGTTCCCGGCGTTGAACGCCCAGAGTTTGGATCCGTCGGTCAAGGAAAGCCCGGTCAGGCTTTCCTTATAAGTCCCGGCCACCAGCAGGTCGCCTTCCACTTGGATCTGGCGCAGATATTGCCAGCTTTTGCGCCCGTCCACCGCCCATTTCAATGTGCCGTCTGACAGGTTCAGCGCGTAGAGGTGGCCATCGCCGGGGCCAACAAAAACGGTGTCGGTGGTTCCTGTCGGGGCATAACTGGCCAGCGTGTCCTCGATCCCGGCGTGCTGCCACAAAAGCGTTCCGGTCTGGCTGTCCAGTGCGGTGATCTGGTGCCCGTCGCCGAACACCGTGAGGTCGGGTGTGACCCAAGGCACACCGGTCTGGATCTGCGCGTCATAGCGCCAGACCTGCGCGCCTGTCGCTTTGTCAAAGGCGGCCAGCCATTTGCGCCCCCCGCAGATCACCAGGCCCCCGGCCACGCGCGGGCGGTATTCGGCCGGGGTGGAAAAGCCATGCGGACGGGACCAAAGCGGAGCAACATTGGCAATCGATACAGCACCAACCGTGGCATTGCCGCAATACAGGATCAGGCCTTTGTCATGGGTCAGCGGGTTCAGCCGTTGGTTGCCGGTGGCATGGCGACCGAGGATGGGCAGGTCTGGCACATGGCCATGCGCAGTGGCAAGCGCCGGTCTGAACATCAGACCGGCGACAAGCCCTTGCACAAAGTGCCGCCGGTTTGGCGTTATCTGCATTGTGCCCCTTGCTTGACCCAGGCGAAAAGGATCTGCGTGTTGGGGTGATCACGATCTTCGGTCGGGTCAATGCCGGGCGGCATCCGGTCTTCGGTCAGGTGTTGGAACACTCCGCTCAGATCAGGACGACCGGGGATGATGACTTTTGTCGCGTGGTCAACGCCCTTGGCCACCGAGTCCGCACCCAACATGATGCCTTCATAGGATGTCATGTCCAGTTCGTGGAAACTGGGTGGCTCCTGGTTCGACATGTGACAGGTCGAGCAGGACGGGGTGTCTTCGGCAAAGACATTGTCGGTGTTGAACAGCGGCAGGACGTTTTTCTGGAAGTTGTCGTCATTCACAGCGCCGTCGGTGATCCAAGCTTCGATCGCCTTGATTTGTGGCGTGTCGTGCGCGATGTTGAAGCTTGCGCCGAACGGCATCCGGTTGTTGCGCAGGCGGCGGCCCAGGATGTCGCGCTTTGGATCTTCGCCGGGAACAAACAAAGCGCGGGCGGGTTCTTCAGTTGATCCGGCCTTGATACCGTCACAGGTCGACAAATCCAGCCCCCGATAGCTTTCCTTCGGATTGTTGGAGGAATGGCAAACGATGCAGGCCGGACCAGAGCCGAACGCGTTTGGCGTGGTCATGAGCTGGGCGACATAGCTATAGGGGATCGGCAAATTCTTGTTCAAAATAAGTTCTGTAACGGCAGCATGATCGCCCTCGATGTGAAGCTTTCCCTCGCGAAGATCGTCAGCATATTGCTGGGACAGTGTTTTCGGAGCGTCATCCGCCCAACCTGCCCCCGTGACGCCGAGTGTCGCGGAGCACAACGCCGCAACCATAGTCATTCTGGTGGTTAGATTTCTCATTTGGTTCTCTCCCATGGGTCTTGAGTCGTAGATGGGCCATTCACGGCCTTCTTTTTGAGCGACCCCGTGATCTGATTGGCAAATTTTCGCCATAAACTTTCGACGTATTCGCAATCGGACACAGAGTTTATTAATAACGCCCTTTGATCACAGCGATCATATGTCGCTCACGCAACTGCCATGTTTTGTGTTGGTGCAAGCATTGCGCTGTGCTTAGACTGAAGTTGAGGTCATTCATCCTTTAGTCGGAAAACCTATGGTTGTATCGGACGCACCGCAAAACGCCACTGGTAGTTACGCGCCTTCTGCCAGGAGCAATCTGCCGAAGCCCGGACGCTTTGACGAAAAACTGGTCATTGTCGTGATACAGTT
>JBKBOF010000144.1:0-7599 GCA_046294955.1 Paracoccaceae bacterium | reverse complement strand
CCGAACCGATGCGCTGTATATTCCGTTCCACGGCATGTTGCATGGCGAAATTGCGCGTCGCCTTGCACTGGGGCGTGCAACGGTGATGGTCACGATCCATTCCTTTACCCCGGTTTACAACGGCCGCCCGCGCAGCGTGGAATTCGGGGTGATCCATGATGCCGACGATCGTCTGGCCAAGGCCATCGTCGCGGCGGCAAAGTCGCTGACAGACCTCATGTGTGACTTGAACCAACCCTATTCAGCCCTCGATGGCGTGACCCACACCCTGCGCCTGCACGCCATGCCTTACGGTCTGGTCAATGCCATGCTGGAAATCCGCAATGATCTGATCGCCAGCCCTGATCAGGTTTCCGCCATGGCCGACCGCCTTGTGTCCGTCCTGCAGCGGGCTGTGACCCTTGTGGCGGAGGTCTGAGCGATGCCGCGTCCTGCGATCATCTTTGTCCGGCTGGTGGACAAATTGAACTACGGCGTCGGTCGTATGGCGATGTATCTATTGTTCGTGCTGATGGCGATCCTGATGTGGTCCACCATTTCAAAGGCCGCGTTTACGCCCTCGCTCTGGACGCTTGAAATGGCGCAGTTCGTCATGGTCGCCTATTTCGTTCTGGGCGGGCCCTATGCCATGCAGATGGGCAGCCATGTGCGGATGGACCTGTTCTATGCCCAGCAAAGCCCGGTCCGCCGGGCATGGTGGGACGCGGTCACGGTGCTGGCGCTTGTTTTCTATCTGGCCGTTATGCTGTGGGGTGCCGTTGATAGCACAATGTATTCGCTGCAATACAACGAACGCAGTCCGACAGCGTGGCGTCCCTATCTGTGGCCGATCAAGGTGATCCTGTGCATCGGCTTTTTTCTGATGCTGCTGCAGGCTCTTGCCGCACTTGTGCGTGATGTGGCCAGCATCCGTGGGGAAGTCATCTGATGCCCTACGAGATGATCGCCGCCCTGATGTTTTCGACCATGTTGCTCATGATGATGACCGGACAACGGGTGTTCGGCATCATCGGGTTCGTCGCTGTGGTCGCGGCAATTGCCCTGTGGGGTACGGGCGGCGAGCAGATGGGTTTTTCAGCCGCAATGAAGCTGATGAAGTGGTATCCGCTGCTGTCGCTGCCGATGTTTGTGTTCATGGGCTATGTGATGTCGGAATCCCGGCTGGCGGATGATCTGTATCGTATGTTTCATCTGTGGTTCGGACGGGTGCGTGGCGGTCTGGCTGTAGGCACGATCCTGTTGATGGTGCTGATTTCGGCGATGAACGGGCTGAGCGTTGCAGGGATGGCCATCGGATCGACCATTGCCCTGCCGGAACTGCTGCGGCGCGGCTATGACAAACGCATGGTCACGGGGGTTATTCAGGCAGGGTCGTCGCTTGGCATCCTGATCCCGCCCTCGGTTGTCTTGGTCCTTTATGCGATGATCGCCCGCGCGCCGGTGTCTGAACTCTGGCTGGCCGGTTTGATGCCGGGTCTTTTGATGGCGTCAATGTTCATCCTGTACATCACCTTGCGCTGTGGGTTCCAGCCGCACCTCGGCCCGGCGCTGACACCCGAGGAACGTGCGCAGATCACCATGGCAGACAAACTGCGAAGCCTGCGGGCCGGGCTTTTGCCGTTCATCATCTTCGGTGCCATGATGGTGCCCTTCATCTATGGCTGGACCAGCCTTGTCGAAAGCAGCGTGATCGGCGTGATGGCGACGGTGACGGGTGCCGTGATCAAAGGCACCTTTTCGCGGCAGGTGTTCGAAGTCGCTACCCGCAGCACCCTTGGCATCACCTGCATGTTCATGTGGGTCATCCTTGCGGCCCTGTCTTTTGGTGCAGTGTTCGACGGTCTTGGCGCGGTCAAGGCGGTCGAGGCGGTGTTCGTGGACCGGCTACATCTGGGGCCGTGGACCATTCTGATCCTGATGCAACTGTCTTTCCTTCTGATGGGCATGTTTCTGGATGACACCGCCATGCTGGTGATCGTGGCCCCGCTGTATGTGCCACTGGTTGCCACGCTTGATCTTGGCCTGCCACGACAGGATGTGCTGATCTGGTATGGTGTGCTTTACACCATCACTTGCCAGATCGCCTATCTGACGCCGCCCTTTGGCTATAACCTGTTTCTGATGCGGGCCTTTGCGCCAAAGGAAATCACCATGGGTGATATCTATCGCTCGGTCACGCCCTTCGTCGGTGTGATGATCGTCACCCTTGGCCTGATCATGGCCTTTCCACAGATCGCGCTTTGGTTGCCGCACCTGATCTATCGAAACTGAGGAGCGGATGAACCGCCCCCACCCATCCACCAACAAGAGGTATCACAGATGACAACGTCCAGACGTTCCTTCCTGACCAAAGGCGCCACTCTTGCCGTCGGAGCCGGAGCCGCCACACTTGCTGCGCCATCGGTCACCCGCGCGCAAGACGTGATCAAATGGCGTATGCAGACCTACGCGGGTGCAGCCCTTGGCGAACAGGTGGTGAAACCCGCCATTGACGCCTTCAACCGAATGGCCGCTGGCCAGATGGAAATCGAATTGTTCTACGCTGATCAGCTTGTCCCCACGGGTGAGCTGTTTCAGGCCATGCAGCGCGGCACCATTGATTGCGTGCAATCGGATGACGATTCAATGGCGTCGCCGACCGAAGTCACCGTCTTTGGCGGATATTTCCCGCTGGCCCTGCGCTACAGCCTTGATGTGCCCGCCCTTTTCACCAAGTACGGGCTGAAGGCGATCTGGGAAGAAGAATACGCCAAAGTCGGTGTCAAACACATCTCGGCTGGGGCATGGGATCCATGCCATTTCTCGACCAAAGATCCGATCAACAGTCTGGCCGACCTGAAGGGCAAGCGCATCTTCACCTTCCCGACTGCGGGCCGCTTCCTGACCCAGTTCGGCGTGGTTCCGGTCACCCTGCCGTGGGAAGACATCGAGGTAGCGATGCAAACCGGTGAATTGGACGGCATCGCATGGTCGGGGATTACCGAGGTTTATACCGTGGGATGGTCGAATGTGACCAACTATTTCCTGACCAACAATATCTCTGGTGCGTGGATCGGGCATTTCTTTGCCAATATGGACAAATGGAACGCCTTGCCACCACATCTTCAGGAAATGCTGGCCGTGTGTTTCGAGCAGTCGCACTACTATCGCCAGCATTGGTATTGGGCGGGCGAGGCCGACCTGCGCCTGAATGGTGGCAAGCTGCAACTGACCACCATTCCCGACGAAGAATGGGCAACGGTTGAGGAAGCCGCCGTCAAGTTCTGGGATGAAATCGCCGCCGAATCCGAGGTGAAGGCAAAGGTTGTGGCGATCTTCAAGGAATACAACGAGGTGCAGAACAAAGCCGGTCGTCCGTATCGATACGACTGATCCTTTGGCCGCATGACTGTGGGGGGCATCCCTTGTGCCCCCTACTCTACAAGAATATGTCAAAAAAAATCACAGACGGGGATGAACGATGCCGGGCAATCTGACGCTGGACGCTTTGCGCGAATTGGTGGACGCAGGCACGGTCGACACTGTTCTGGTGGCGGCGATCGACATGCAGGGTCGCCTGATGGGCAAGCGGTTTCATGCCGCGTTTTTTCTGAACGGCGGCTACAAGGAAACCCATTGCTGCAATTACCTGCTGGCGGTGGATATGGAAATGACCACCGTGCCCGGCTACAAATCCGCTGGCTGGGAACAGGGCTATGGCGACTACATGATGAAGCCTGATCTTGCCACGATGCGTCTGGTCCCATGGCTTCCCGGTACGGCCCTTGTGCTGGCCGATCTGATGGATCACGCCGGTCGCGACGATATCAGCATCAGCCCGCGCGCCATCCTAAAGCGTCAGGTTGCGCGCGCCCGCGCCATGGGGTTCGAGCCGATGATGGCGACCGAACTGGAATTCTACATCTTTGAGAACGCCTATGAAGATCTGCGTGACGGCGGGTTGTCCCGTTTGAAGCCGATTTCGGGCTATAACGAGGATTACCACATCTTCCAGACCACCAAGGAAGAAGGTCTGATGCGCGACGTGCGCAACGGCCTGTATGCCGCCGGAATCCCGGTGGAAAACACCAAGGGCGAGGCCGATGCCGGTCAGCACGAGGTGAACTATCGCTACTCCGACGCGCTGGATACAGCCGACAATCACATCATCGTCAAACAAGCGGTCAAAGATATCGCCCATGCCAAGGGCAAATCGGTGACGTTCATGGCCAAGTATGACCACCGAAAGGCCGGGTCCTCTTCACACGTCCACCAAAGTCTGTGGACCAAAGATGGCACACCCTGTTTCCATGACCATGATGACGGGCATGGCATGAGCCAGACCATGAAGCATTTCCTTGCCGGGCAACTGGCGCATGCGCAGGAACTAACTGCGTTTCTGGCGCCTAACGTCAACAGCTACAAACGCTTTACCATCGGTATGTTCGCCCCCACCAAGGCGGTGTGGAGCGCAGACAACCGCACCGCAGGTTTCCGCGTATGCGGTGAGCATACCAAGGCGGTGCGGGTCGAATGTCGTATCCCCGGCAGCGACGTGAACCCCTACCTTGCCTGTGCCGCCCTGCTGGCGGCGGGTCTGGCCGGGATCGAGACCAAGATGGAGCTTGAGCCCGAAATGAAGGGTGACATGTATGCCGCCAAGGGTATCCGTGAAATCCCCCATACCCTGCGCGACGCGGCCGATCTGTTGAAAGGTTCGGCCATGCTGCGCGCGGCCTTTGGCGATGACGTGGTGGACCACTACCACCATGCCGCGCAATGGGAGATTTCCGAGACCGACCGTGTTGTGACGGATTTTGAACTACAGCGCCTGCTGGAGCGGGCCTGAGACATGCCGGCGGCAGAAGCCCGCCAATATAGGTGAAACGATGAAACCCATTCAACTGATTTCCCCGGTCGATGGCCGGGTTTTTGCGGAACGCACGCCGCTGACACTCGATGCGGCGCAGGCTGTCGTGGCCAGTGCCCGTTCGGCGCAAAAGGCTTGGGCGGCGCGGCCGCTGGAAGTTCGGATCGCGCTGGTCAAGGCAGGGGTTGCCCGCCTGAACCAGATGAAGGACACGGTCGTCGAAGAACTGGCGTGGCAGATGGGCCGTCCGACGCGCTTTGGCGGCGAATATGGCGGGGTCAACGCCCGCACCGAGTACATGTCTGAGATCGCCGCCGAGGTTTTGGCCCCCACGGTGATCGAAGACAGTGACAGCTTCCGCCGCTATCTTGCCCGCGAAGCCCTTGGCGTCGTGTTCATCGTGGCACCATGGAACTACCCTTATTTAACGACGATCAACACGCTAATTCCCGCCCTTATCGCCGGAAACACGGTTGTTCTGAAACACGCCAGCCAGACCCTGCTGGTAGGCGAGCGTATGGCCGAAGCCTTTCATGCCGCAGGCGTGCCGTCGGATGTGTTTCAGAACGTCGTGCTGGACCACCCCACGACCGAGTCCTTGATAATGGCGCGTGCGTTCGACTTCATCAATTTCACCGGGTCGGTTGCCGGGGGGCAGGCGATGGAACGCGCTGCTGCCGGCACCTTTACGCCGCTGGGACTTGAGTTGGGCGGCAAAGATCCCGGTTATGTGCGGGCTGACGCCAATCTGGATGCAGCGGTCGATACGCTGATGGACGGCGCTTTGTTCAACGCAGGTCAGTGCTGCTGCGGGATTGAACGGATTTATGTCCACGAGTCTCTGTACGATACCTTCGTCGAAAAGGCCGTGGCCTGGACCAACGCGCTAAGGCTTGGCAACCCGTTTGATGCAGACAGCACGCTTGGCCCGATGGCCAATGTCCGCTTTGCCCGCGTCGTGCGCGATCAGATCGCCGAAGCCATTGCCGCCGGGGCCAAGCCGATGATTGACCCGGCGCATTTCCCTGCCGATGACGGTGGGGCGTATCTGGCGCCGCAGGTTCTGGTGAATGTCGATCATTCCATGCGGGTGATGACAGAAGAATCCTTCGGCCCGGTCGTCGGAATCATGAAGGTGCGCGACGATGCAGAGGCCATCGCCTTGATGAATGACAGTCAATACGGCCTGACCGCCAGCATCTGGACCCAAGACTATGATACCGCCGCCGAAATCGGGGCGCAGATCCAGACCGGCACCGTCTTCATGAACCGTGCCGACTACCTTGACCCCGCGCTGTGCTGGACCGGCTGCAAGAATACCGGGCGCGGCACGTCATTGTCTTTTCTGGGTTTCCATGCAGTGACCCGGCCCAAATCCTATCACCTCAAGAAAGTCTGATCCCATGTCGCACGGCGTGCCCTCCCGCAACTGGTCTTACCCGACCGCTATCAAATTCGGCGTGGGCCGGATTTCTGAACTGGCAGAACATGTCAAATCCATCGGTCTGACCAAGCCGCTTTTGGTGACCGACAAGGCGCTGGCCAGCCTGCCGATCACGGCGGAGGCGCTGGCGGTGTTGGATGCCGCAGGTCTGGGTCGCGCGGTGTTTTCCGAAGTTGACCCGAACCCGAACGAGCGCAACATGGCCGATGGCATCGCCGTCTATCTGGCGGGCGGCCATGATGGCGTGATCTGCTTTGGCGGCGGCTCGGCGCTGGATCTGGGCAAGATGATCGCCCTGATGGCGCATCAGCGCAAAGACCTGAGTGTATGGGATCTGGAGGATGTGGACGACTGGTTCACCCGCGCCGATGCCGACAAGATCGCGCCGATTCTCGCGGTGCCCACCACTGCAGGCACGGGATCAGAGGTGGGCCGAGCGGGCGTTCTGACCAATTCGGAAACCCACAAGAAAAAGATCATTTTCCACCCCAAGCTGATGCCCGCCATCACCCTGTGTGACCCGGCGCTGACCGTGGGCATGCCGAAATTCATCACTGCGGGAACGGGCATGGATGCGCTGGCGCATTGCCTGGAGGCCTATTCCAGCCCGTTTTACCATCCCATGAGCCAGGGCATCGCGCTGGAAGGCATGCGGCTGGTGTTTGAAAATCTGCCTGTGGTTTACAAAGATCCGACCAACCTGATGTCGCGCGCCCATATGATGAGTGCCGCCGCCATGGGGGCGGTGGCGTTCCAGAAGGGTCTTGGCGCGATCCATAGCCTGTCGCACCCGATTGGCGCGGTTTACAACACGCATCACGGCACCACCAATGCGGTGGTCATGCCGATGGTGCTGGATTACAACCGTGCGGCAATAGAGGACCGGATCAACGCGGCCGCCGCCTATCTGGGGATCAACGGTGGGTTCGACGGTTTCCGCGCAAGGGTGATGGATCTGCGCGCGGAACTGGCGATTCCGGCAAACCTGACGGCGATGGGGGTCAAACCAGCGGATCTGGACATGCTGACAGATATGGCGCTGGAAGACCCGTCCTGCGGGGGAAACCCGATCGAGATGACTCGCGAAAATACACGAGCTTTGTTCGACACTTGCATGTAATCGGAAAAGGGGCGGTCTTGCGCCGCCCCTGTCCTAGTCTTGCAGTAGAATGAAATCGCGGCCCGACAGGCTGACTTCGACCTCGCTGCCCACGACGGGTGGTGGGGTGTCGGGTCGATTGAAGGTGTCCAACGATACTGCGGCGCCCGCCATGTGTGCCTTCAGTCGGATCACCGCCCCCATGAA
>JBKBOF010000143.1:0-7701 GCA_046294955.1 Paracoccaceae bacterium | reverse complement strand
GTGTCGGAAAACGCCTCGCTTCTGGGCCGTCTGCGCGACCACATGAAACAGGTGGCCCGCCTGTCGGCAAAGGTCATCGCGGGCAAAGAAACCGAGGGCGCAAAGTTCTCGGATTATTTTGCCCATGACGAACCTTGGGCCAATGCCCCCAGCCACCGGGTTCTAGCCATGCTGCGCGGTCGCAATGAAGGCTTTTTGACGATTGATCTGGAGGTTGACCCCGAGGCCGCGCGTGGACAGAGTCCGGCAGAGCTGGCCTGCGGTGCTGCGCTGTCTGCCGCGTCGAAAGGTGCGGGTGATGTCTGGTTGCGGGATGCAGCAAGCTGGGCATGGCGGATCAAGCTTAAAACCTCGCTCAGCTTGGACCTGATGGGTGAATTGCGCGACCGGGCCGAGGCCGAGGCGATCAATGTCTTTGCCCGCAACCTGAAGGATCTTCTGTTGGCTGCGCCCGCCGGTGGCAAGGCCACGATGGGATTGGACCCCGGTATCCGCACCGGGGTAAAGGTCGCGGTGATTGATGCCACCGGCAAGGTGGTGGCGACCGATACAGTCTATCCGTTCCAGCCCAAGAACGATCTGCGTGGATCGCAGGTGGCGTTGGCGCAACTGATCAGCAAGCACAAGGTGCAGCTTATTGCCATCGGAAACGGCACTTTTAGCCGCGAGACAGAAAAGATGGTGGCCGACCTGCTGGCGGTTCTGCCGGGGACGGAAAAGCCGGTCAAGGTCATCGTGTCCGAGGCGGGGGCGTCGGTCTATTCGGCCTCGGAACTTGCATCCAAGGAATTCCCGGATCTGGATGTCAGCTTGCGGGGTGCCGTCAGCATCGCGCGACGCTTGCAGGATCCGCTGGCCGAACTGGTCAAGATCGAACCCAAAAGTATTGGCGTTGGCCAGTATCAGCACGACGTGGATCAGCACCGTCTTGGCCGCAGTCTGGAAGCGGTTGTTGAAGACGCGGTGAACGCGGTCGGGGTGGATCTGAACACCGCGTCCGCGCCTTTGCTGGCGCGGGTGTCGGGTGTGGGGCCGGGACTGGCAGAAGCGATCGTGGCACATCGCGATGCCAATGGCCCCTTTATCGCACGGCGCGAGTTGCTGAAGGTGGCGCGGCTGGGGCCGAAAGCGTTTGAGCAGGCGGCAGGCTTTCTGCGGATTGCAGGCGGGAAAGAGCCGCTCGATGCCTCGTCGGTCCACCCCGAAGCCTATGACGTGGCGCGGCGTATCGTGGCGGCTTGCGGGCGCGATATCCGCAGCCTGATGGGCGATGCCGGTGCTTTGCAAAAACTGGACCCACGCCAGTTCATCGACGCCCGCTTCGGCCTGCCCACGGTGAAAGACATCCTGTCAGAACTGGAAAAGCCCGGCCGTGACCCGCGCCCCAGTTTCCGCACCGCGACCTTTGCCGAAGGCGTCACCGAGATCCGGGACCTGAAGCCGGGGATGATGCTGGAAGGCACCGTGACCAACGTCGCCGCCTTTGGGGCTTTTGTGGACATCGGCGTGCATCAGGATGGTCTTGTGCACGTCAGCCAGTTGGCCGACCGCTTTGTCAAAGACCCGCATGAGGTGGTCAAGGCCGGCGATGTGGTCCAGGTGCGGGTGGTCGAAGTGGATGCTCCTCGCAAGCGCATTGGCCTGACCATGCGCAAAGACAGCGCCGAGGCGCGCGAAACCGCCCAGGAACGCGCCGCCGACCGGGCCGCCAAACCTGTGTTCAAAGGAAAGCCACAGCCAATGCAGGCTGCCCCACAAATCAGCAGTGGAACCGCCTTCGCCGATGCCCTGAAGGGTAAGTTCGGAAAGTAGGGACAGGCTCGGCAACAGCGGCAGCCTGTGACGCGTGCGCCACAGCTCTGGTTTCAGTTCGCTTTTCGCCTGGGCATGAAGGGCAGGGGGGCCACGGGCACCCCGTCTTCGATCAGCTTTTTGGCATCTTCGGGCTTTGCCTCGCCATAAATTGAACGTTCCGGTGCCGTGCCTTCGTGCATCTTTCGGGCTTCGGCCACGAAATTCATGCCGACGTAGTCCGAATTTGCCTCGACCTGTGCCCGCAGCGCAGCCATGGCCTTCTCGATCTCGGTATCCGGTTGCGCCAGGCTTGGCGGACCGGACCGGGCATCTACAGTGCGCGCCGGTTGCACAGCGGGTGACATCAGCAGCTTTTCAACCTGAACCGAACCGCAGAGAGGGCAAGCCACATGGCCCGAGCCCAGAAGCGCATCATACGCGTCTGCGGATTGGAACCAACTGTCGAATTCGTGCGCCTTGGCGCATTTGAGGCTGTAGCGGATCATGCCCGGACCTTATGGGGGAGCACCCCCCTGTTGTTGCTCAGCTAACAATCCGTGTCGCGAATTCAAGCGTCGTGTAGGGCGCGGCTGACCACAATAAGCGTTCCGTCCGCCCGGCCCAGGTTTGCCAACATGCCGCGCAATTCGGGTTCGGCTACCTTGCGGGCAGCTTTGGTGGCATTGAACCATTTGCGCCGACGCTGACCGCGTTCGGGAAACTTGTCTGCAAGCGCCGCAACCCGCAAGGCAAAGACGGTCACGATGCATGGCAGGGCATCATGCGGGTCGCGAATCTTGTCATAGGCATAGACACCCAGCAAGTCCGCAGACACTTTGCCCGTCACGCCGGCCTCTTCCCACGCTTCCACGGCGGCAGCGTCGGCGGGGGTCTTGCCATCCATTAGCCAGCCTTTCGGGATGATCCAACGCCCGGTGTCGCGGCTGGTGATCAGCAGAACTTGGATGCGCTGACGGTGCATGCGCCAGCACAACGCGCCACATTGGTCGGCGGTCGCCTTTGCCACAGAAGTCGTGAAATCTTCGGTCCGGTTCCGTTTCATGCCGTTGAAAAATTCCTTGCCTGTCGTCGCCCGACGTGTTCACCGGTGCCAAATTCTCTTTTGTTCCATATGACACCCTGCGCGGAGAATTTACACCCCTCGAACCCGCGAAATGCGGTTTCTTCCTTTGACCTTTTTGAAGCAAACCCTACTTACAAGGTGTAAATCAAAAGGTGGTCACATGCGACGTCGCGTTTTTATGGCTGGGCTGACCGTGATTCTTTCGGGCAAGGTGGCGTCGGCGGCGACCGGGTTCTCGTTTGACTCGATCGATGGGGGCAAGATCAATCTGGACGACTGGCACGGCAAGCCCGTGCTCGTGGTCAACACGGCGTCTCTGTGCGGCTTCACCCGGCAGTACGACGATCTGCAGGCCTTGCACGACCAATACGGATCACGCGGACTATTGGTGCTCGCCGTGCCCTCGGACGACTTCAATCAGGAATTGGGCGATGCGGCTGCGGTCAAGGAATTCTGCGCGATCAACTTCGACCTCACCCTGCCGATGGCCGGCATCACCCATGTGAAGGGTTCGGCGGCGCATCCGTTCTACAAATGGCTTGCCGCCGAACATGGCTTTACGCCCGGCTGGAATTTCAACAAGGTGCTGATCGGCCCAGAGGGCGACGTGTTGGGAACATGGGGGTCGGCAACAAAGCCGACGGCGGGCGTCATTACCCGGCAGATCGAGCCGTTGCTGCGCTGACCTTGCCACTTTTCATCGGATCGGAAATTTATCGTGGATCGTCGTACGGGCCGTCCCATCCGCTGAGGGTGCCGCGTGTTTCGACTGTGATGGATTTGTGCCGTGCGCTGGACTGGTTGCCCGCGGCCCGGTATCAGACCAGTCCTCGTGCCAAGGCGGCCGCGCTGACGCAATGGCATACGCCGGATTATGTGGCGGCTTTGCAAGCCGCCGAAAGCACGGGCGATGTCAGCGATGCTGCGCGGGCGCGGCACCAGTTGGGCACGGCATCGAACCCGGTCTTTGCCCAGATGTTCTCGCGCCCTGCCACCGGGGCCGGGGGCGTGATGCTTGCAGCCGAGATACTGGCCGCGGGGGCCGGTGCCGTGCATGTGCCCGGTGGGGGCACCCATCATGGTCTGCCCGACCGGGCCAACGGCTTTTGCTATCTGAACGATCCGGTGTTGGCGATGTTGGCCCTGCGCCGCGCGGGGTTGCACCGCATCGCCTATATCGACATCGACGCGCACCATTGCGATGGCGTGCAGCATGGGTTTGCCGGTGATCCCGAGACGCTGCTGATCTCGACCCACGAAGCGGGGCGCTGGCCCTTTACCGGTGCGCTGGACGATGACGGTGGCGGCAATTGCGTCAACCTGCCGGTCCCGCGTGGCCTCAACGATAGCGAAATGCGCGCTGTTTTGGACGGTATGATCGTGCCTTTCGTGCAGGCGTTCCGGCCTGATGTCATTATCCTTCAGGCCGGAGCGGATGCGCTCGAAGAAGACCCGCTGTCGCGGCTGTCGCTGTCGAACCGCGCTTATGTCGAGGTGTTGCGCGCACTGCGCCCCTTGGCGTCGCGGTTTTTGCTTTTGGGCGGCGGGGGCTATAATCCGTGGACGGTGGGGCGGTGCTGGTCGGCGCTGTGGGCCACCTTGGCCGGGTTTGACATTCCCGAAATCCTGCCAGAGCCTGCTCAAGCGGTTCTGCGCGCCTTGGCGTGGGGGGGCGGCGGGCGGCCACCGCCTGCGCCGCACCTGCTGACCACGTTGCTGGATCCCGCGCGTGAAGGGCCTGTGCGGCCAGAGGTAAAGGCGGGAATTGCACATCTTGCGCACCGTTTGCGGGCATAGGTCTTCCCTTGGCGCGTCGCGGGCGGTAAATCGGGGAAAACGTCGGCAAGGATCGCACCCAATGAAGATCGGCACCCGTGAGATCGGACCCAACCATCCCCCCTTGGTGATCGCCGAGATTGGCATCAACCATGGCGGCAGCCTTGCTGTCGCCAAGGACATGGTCCGTCTGGCCGCAGGGGCGGGTTGCGAGATGATCAAGCACCAGACCCACATCCTTGAGGATGAGATGACGGATGAGGCGAAGTCGATTTTTCCGCCCAACGCCGATGTGTCGATCTGGCATGTCATGGAACGCTGTGCGCTGTCGCTCGAGGATGAGGCCGAGCTGAAACGCTACACCGAAAGCCTCGGGCTGATCTGGATCTCGACCCCGTTTTCGCGCGCTGCGGCGGATTTTCTGGAAACCCTTGACGTGCCTGCCTACAAGATCGGATCGGGCGAAGCTGACAACCTGCCACTGATCCGGCACATCGCGCGCAAGGGCAAGCCGGTGATCCTGTCCACCGGCATGCAGACGATCGAAACCCTGCGCGCCAGCGTGGACATTCTGGATGCGGCGGGCGTGGATTATGCGCTGCTGGAATGTACCAACCTTTACCCCAGCCCGCCCGAGATCGTCAGCTTGCGCGGTGTGACTGACCTGAAAAATGCCTTTCCGAACGCGGTTGTCGGCTTCTCGGACCATTCCATCGGGCCGGAAATGGCCCTTGCTTCGGTGGCGCTTGGGGCGTGCATCCTGGAACGCCACTACACCGACACCCGATATCGCAAAGGCCCCGATATCATCAACTCGATGGACCCGTCCGAATTGCGCCACTTGATCGACCGCTCGCGCGAGATCTGGATCGCCGCCAACAACCCCAAGCAACGGACCGAGGCCGAAGAACCCGTCTACCGCTTCGCGCGGGCCAGTGTGGTGGCCGACCGCGATCTGCCCCAGGGCCATGTGATCGAAGAAGCCGACATCTGGGCCCGCCGCCCCGGTTCGGGTGAAATCGCTGGCTATGATTTCGACAAGGTGGTGGGCAAGCGCCTGACTCGCGCGGTGATACGCAACACGCAACTGAAATGGGGGGATCTGGGGTGATCCCGGCCGCCGCCCTGCCGGTCTGGATGATCAACCTTGACCGGGCCACCGACCGCCGCGCCCGGATGGAGGCGCAGTTTGACGCGCTGGGCCTGACCGTGACCCGGATTGCCGCCATCGACGGCAAGACCGAGGCTGCGCGCATCGTCCCCGTGGCCGACACTGACCGGTTCACTGCGCTGATGGGAAGGCCGCCGCTGGCCGCAGAACTGGGCTGCTATCTGTCGCATCTGGAGGCGTGGCGGCAGCTGGTCGCGTCGGATGCGAAGGTTGGGCTGGTGCTTGAAGATGATGTGGTGTTCCACGACAATTTTCTGCTGGCGGTTACAGCGGCACTTCGCGCAAGCGATCAGTGGGACATGCTCAAGCTCAACCGAATCCGCGCCAAGATGCCCGTGCCGCAAGGCCGGGTGCAGGCGTGGCAGCTTAACGCCTATCTTGGCCCCGCCACCGGATTTGGCGCCTATTTGATCACCCGCGATCTGGCGGCGCGCCTGTTGCCAAAGCTGCTGCCAATCCGCCTGCCCATCGACTACGAGGCCACGCGCTTTTTCGACCATGATTTTCGCCTGCTGGGTCTGGAACCCTTTCCCAGCCACGTCGATGATGGCGGCGTCAGCACTATCACTGGCCAGAACTTTGCCGAGGTGGTCAAACCCCCCCGCCATAAACGCCTTGGCAATTATGGCATGCGGGCGGGAAACTACCTGCGCCGCGCGGTCTGGCTGGCCCGGCACGGCATGCTCTTGCCGCGGACAAGGGATCTGACATGACCAAACCTGTCATCACGCACGTTCCCGGTCTGTCGGTTCCGCGCAGCCTTGGCCTGCGCCGGGATCCGCCACCGCGCGTCAAGGTCACCGCCGACGCGTTTTGGGAGCGATACGATTCCACCACCCTTTTCTACATCGCTGTCCATGATGCCGCAGCCCGGCAGTTGCATGTCTTCGCGCCGCCCTTGCTGAACTTTGCGCCCCTGATCCAGCGGGCGCAATTTTTTATGGGCGGCCAAAAGATCCAGCCTCCGCGCGTTGTCCACTTCGAAAAATTTGACCGTTTGATCTTTGAAAATGTGCCGCAGGAGCAGGCGCTGACCATGACGCTGGACGGTGGTGACAGCACCATGCCGGTTCACAGCTGCGACCCCGGCCGCTTTGCGGGCAAGCACGTGGTCTATACCCTGTCGAAAAACAATGATCTGGCGTGGATCAGCGATTGGATGCTGTGGAACCAGCGCAAGCACAAGGCCGAGGCGGTGCTGTTTGTCGACAACACCAGCACGATCTATGGCCTTGACGATCTGGCCGCGACCCTTGGCGCGGCGCCCGGTTATCACACCGCCGAGGTGATGCAAGTGCCCTTCCGCTACGGCCCCGACATGGCCACGGCCGAGCGTGCCGGGGACGGCAAATTTTTGCAGACCGCACTGATGAACGCATTGTGGATGCTGTCGATGCGCTACGCCCGCGCCATGCTAAATGTTGATGTGGACGAACTGATCGTCTCGCCCACGGACGAGGCGATTTTTGACGCGGTCGACACCGCCCGCTATGGCATCGTCATGGCCACCGGCCATTGGCGCTATGGGGCGCCGGGGCGCGCTCTGGTGCGCCACCGCGATCACACGCTGGTGCTGCCCGATGATGTTCCGTGCCCGCCGAAATATTGCCTGCGTCCGGGCGGGTTTGCGGCGCGGCAAGTGCTCAAGGTGCACGGGGTGAAAAACTTCAAACGGCTGCCCTTTGTCAGCCGCGATGCCTTTACCTTTATTCATTGCCGCAACATTTCGAACTCATGGAAATATGACCGCTCGCGCGGTGATTATGGAGCGATGCGCGATGATCCGGGCACCAAGGCGCTGCTGGATCAGGTATTTTCTGACACGGCAGCGTCATGAAATCGCTTCTGTTCCTCACCGGAACCCGCGCCGATTTCG
>JBKBOF010000142.1:0-7732 GCA_046294955.1 Paracoccaceae bacterium | reverse complement strand
GTCAACAGGGAATCTGATCACTTTTATGACGGTAAAAGGTGAAAAAACTGCATAGTTTCAACGGCGCGACCAGTCTGCCACAGGGAATGCCACGCCCCGACTGCACCGCTGGCATGATCCGGAACGATCAAGACTGGCATCGATGGGTTTACGTTGTATGCTTTGTCCGCGCAGGGCTGGCCAAGCCCAAAGGCGTTTGGTGATCAAGGGGATAACAGTGTCGCAAGAGCCTTCAATTTTCGTGGGTGGCGGGGGAGAAGCGTACGCGGACGCGCAGTCGCTGCTGTTGCGCTACGGCAACCGCCACGGGCTGATCGCAGGGGCCACGGGCACCGGCAAGACCGTGACTTTGCAAATTCTCGCTGAAGGGTTTTCCACCGCCGGGGTTCCGGTTTTCATGTCAGACGTCAAAGGCGATCTGTCGGGTCTGGGGGTGGCTGGTAGTCCGGCGGGTAAGCTGCACGAGCCGTTTCTGAAGCGATCGGCGACCATTGGGCTGGACCTGGAGTATCGGGCGTTTCCGGTGACGTTCTGGGATATGTTCGGCGAACAGGGTCACCCGATCCGCGCCACGGTGTCGGAAATGGGGCCCTTGCTGCTGTCGCGGCTACTGGAACTGACAGAGCCGCAGGAAGGTGTTCTGAACGTGGCCTTCCGTCTGGCTGATGAAGAAGAACTGCCCCTGCTGGATCTGAAAGACCTGCAAGCTTTGCTTGTCTTCATCGGCGAAAATGCGGCCACCATCTCAACCCGCTATGGTCTTGTCGCGCCTGCGTCGATCGGCGCGATCCAGCGCCGGCTTCTGGTGTTGGAAAACGAAGGGGGCGCTGGTTTCTTTGGCGAACCGGCGCTGGACCTCGCCGATCTGATGCTGACCGACCCGAACGGCATGGGGCGGATCAACATCCTTGCCGCCGACCGGCTGATGCACAGTCCTCGGCTCTATGCGACCTTCCTGTTGTGGCTGCTGTCCGAACTGTTCGAGACGCTGCCCGAGGTGGGCGACCCGGACAAGCCGAAGCTGGTGTTTTTCTTTGACGAGGCCCATCTTTTGTTTACCGACGCGCCGAAGGCCCTTGTTCAAAAAGTGGAACAAGTGGCGCGGCTGATCCGGTCCAAGGGGGTAGGTGTCTATTTCATCACCCAGAACCCAGCGGATGTGCCTGACACCATTCTTGGCCAATTGGGCAACCGGGTGCAGCACGCTTTGCGCGCGTTTACGGCCAAGGATCAGAAAGACCTGCGGATGGCGGCGCAAACCTATCGCGACAACCCCGCATTCAAGACCGAAGACGCAATCCGCGACGTCGGCACGGGCGAGGCGGTTACGTCGTTTCTGGAAAACAAGGGTATCCCCGGCATTGTCCAACGCACCCTTATCAGACCGCCCTCCAGTCAGATCGGGCCAATCGATCCGGCTTTGCGCGCCCAACTGATCGTCATGTCGCCGCTCAAGGGCAAATACGACACGCCCATCGACCGTGACAGTGCCTATGAACGCCTGCGCGCCCGCGAGCAACAGGCCGCCGCCGAGGCCGCCAAGGCCGAAGCCGACATTGTCCGGTCAAAGCAAAGTGGCAGTGACCTGCGGATTGACCCCGATGAATTCAGCCGCGGCCGGCGCTATGACGGTGGCCCAACCGCGCGGACGCGCGAACCAGCCCGCAAGACCACAAGCCGCAGCAGCGATTCTGTGGGCGAAGCGTTCGCCAAAAGTTTTGCGCGCCAGCTTGGCACCAAATCGGGGCAGGCCATCGTGCGCGGTGTACTGGGATCTTTGTTCAAAACCCGTTGAACACGGAGCGGGGGTGGCGGGCATCGCACCCGCCACCGCGCTTAAAGTGCGCGTAGTTTCAGCTTGGTGATCCGGTTTTCCCGCTTTTGCACCACCTCGAACCGGAAGCCGTGGAAGCTGAAGGCCTGACCTTCATTCGGGATCATCTGTGCTTCGTGAATCACCAGACCGGCCACGGTATTGGCTTCGTCATCGGGCAGGTTCCAGTCCATCGCGCGGTTCAGATCGCGGATCGTCATCTGGCCTTCCACCAGATAGTCGCCGTTTTCAGCCCGTTTCAGAGCCGAGTCCTTTAGCACAACGTCAAATTCATCGGTGATCTCGCCAACGATTTCCTCAAGGATATCTTCCAGCGTGATCAGGCCCTGCAATCCGCCGTATTCATCAACCACCAGAGCAAAATGTGTGCGACGTTTCAGAAACTGGCGCATCTGTTCATCCAGCGCGGTGGTGTCGGGAATGAAATAGGGCTTCATCGCCACCTTCACGATGTCCAGGTTCTTGACCGAAGCCAAGCTGCCATCCTCGCTGCGCAACAGACGGTCCACCTCACGCAAAAGATCTTTGGAATGCACGACGCCAAGGATGTTCTCCTCGTCGCCGCGGAACAGCGGCAGGCGGGTGTGCGATGATGCCAAGGCCTTGGTGATGATCTGTTCAGGGGGCATGTCGGCATCCAGCATCTCGATGTGGCTGCGGTGGCGCATGATTTCGTCCACCGTGCGGCTGCCCAGATCCAAGGCGCCCAGCAGTCGGTCGCGGTCTTCCTTTTCCACGGCGCCTTCGGAATGGCCAAGCGCTATGGCACCGACGATTTCTTCGCGTAGCGCCAGGATCTTGCCCTCGGGGTCGGCTTTCACACCGAACAGGCCAAGAATACCCCGCACCAATGCCCGCACGACCGTTACGATGGGCGAAAACAGCAAGATCAGCACCCGGATCACCGGGGCGACCCGCGTGGCGACCGCCTCGGGGAAAGTGATGGCAAGGGTCTTTGGCAAGACCTCGCCGAAGATCAACACCAGAATGGTCATGCCAAGCGTGGCAAAGGCCACGCCGGAATCGCCGAACACACGCGTCAGCAAAGCGGTTGCCAGCGACGCCGACAGGATGTTCACCACATTGTTGCCCAGAAGAATGGCGCCGATCATACGCTCATTGTCTTCGGTAACCTTCATCGCGCTTTGTGCCCCGCCCGACCCCTTGTCGGCGATGGTCTTCAGCTTGGCGCGGGACGAGGCCGTCAATGCGGTTTCCGATCCGGAAAAGAACGCCGACAGGACCAGAAGCCCGAGGATCGCCGCAGCGGTCAACCAGAAGGCAGAATCAAGGGCAGAATAATCCATGGAGGTCATTTTCTGTTCAAGGGATCGCTGGGGTTATGGTGGGTGGCGGGGAAACGTTCAAGAACGCTTGGAGCGTTTTGCCAAGGGATGATGGTCCAGTACCAGCGCCTTGAGATGATCATCCAGCACATGGGTATAGATCTCGGTTGTGGACAGATCGGCATGGCCCAGCAAAGTCTGGATCACCCTAAGGTCGGCGCCGCCCGCCAAAAGATGGGTTGCAAAGGCATGGCGCAGGGCATGCGGGCTGACACGCGCGGGCGATACACCAGCCGCAATGGCGATATCCTTCAGCATCAGATGGAAATGTTGTCGGGTCAGATGACCTTCTGCCCCCGGTCCGGGAAACAGGTGGCGCGACGCCGTGCCCCCGGCTTTGCGCACCGTGTCCTCGGCTTGATCGCGGCACGTCAGCCAAGTGGCAAGGGCCGTGCGCGCCGCGCCCGACAGCGGCACCATGCGTTCCTTGCCGCCCTTGCCGCGCACCAGCACCATGCGCGGATCCCCCCGTGCTGCGGCAACCGGAAGGCTGACCAGTTCGGTCACCCGCATCCCGGTTGCGTAAAGCAGTTCCAGAAGGGCCACGTTGCGCGCCCGGTCTGCATCCGTGCGACCGTGGCTTCGGGCGGCGTCCAGCAACCGGATGACCTCGTCCTGCGACAGGGCGTCGGGAAGGCGTTGCACCGCACCGGGCCCCTTGATCCGGATCGCCGGATTGTCGGCGCGCCACCCTTCTTCATGGGCAAAGCGATAGATCTGCCGGATTGAAGACAGCCGTCGCGCCCGTGTGGCTTTGGACAGGCCGATGGTGTCGCAGGACACCAGATAGGATTCCACATCGTCACGCGTGGCGTTGGCAAAGCCATGTCCGCGCTGCGCCAGCCAGGCCGCAAAATCCTTCAGATCGCGCCCATAGGCCAATTGCGTGTTGCGCGCGGCGCCCAGTTCGGCGGCGTTTGCATCCAGAAAGGTGGAAATCCACCCGTCCTGTGTGGCAGGGCCAAGGGTCATCCGCGTCGTTCCAGCAACATCAGCTCAAGTGCCGTGCGCCGTGCGGTATCTTCCAGCCCGACATGGCGCAAAAAGGCCAGCCCGTCGGTCACACCCGACAAATCACCCTGGACGCCGCGACCGATTTTCTCGATCGCCAGCAAGATGGCCTCGCCCAGACGGCGCTGGTCCATCAGCGTGGCAAAGTCCGTCGCAGCCCCGCTGCGCAGAAACGCCGGGGCGATGGCACGACCAAGCGAATCGGGTGGTGTCGCCCCGGCCAGCGATCCGGTCGCCAACCCGGTCAGAAACGACTCGCGCGGGGTTTCGGGTTTGCGCTTCGCCGCGATGGCTTCATACTTTGGCGACAACAGCCCAAGTTCAAAAGCCAAACGCCCCGCATCACCGGTCAGTGGCAAGCGCGACAGGTCTTCGGCAAACAGCATCGCAAAGGGCACTTCCAGTTCAGCCTCGGACATCCGTTTCCATGCCGCTGGCAGGCTTTGGGCAACTGCACCGGGATCCCCGGCACGCAGCGCGGTTTCAAATCGCTGGAACGCATCCACCCGGTCCCATACCCCGCCAGACGCAGCCGGAAGCCGTTCGGTGTAGAACCCAAGCAAAACATTTGGCGCAATGACGCCCGCGCGGGCCAACCGCTCGGCCGCCTCGATCTGGCCTTTCCACCCTGCGGTGTCGCGCAATTCGGCATGCGCAAAGGCCAGCGGCAGCGTTGCGGTGGATTGCGGCTCGCCGATCGCTTCGAACATGCGCCACGACAGCGGCGTCATCCGTGCCGGAATCGGCGGCAGGGTGTCGCCTTCGTACAGGTCCGGGTCCAGAAACCGCGACAGAAGCGCATCTTCTTCTTCGGTCACATAGCCAAGCGCCTGCGCCGTGCGCAGGGTCAAGGCCGCCGCATTCCAATCGCCAGAGCGTGCCAGACAGAAGATCCGCGCCGGGAAGGTTGGGGCCAGATTTGGGGCGGCACGCATCATGTCGCAGCCGCGTTCCTCTGCCCCCGTCAACAGCGCCACGTCAAACGCCCGGCGAAACAATTCTGGGTCCCCCGCAGGGGCCACGTCCAGCAGGGACTCGGCCTGATCCAGTGCCCCCATTGCCAAAAGCCGGTCGATCCGTGCCAGAAGCAACGCGCCCTTGCCACTGTTGTCGGCGGGCGGCGTGGCTTCGGCCAGCATCAGGGTCATCGTCAGATCCTGCAACGCTGGCAGAAGATCAAACCGTTCCTGCGCGATGGCGCTGCGCACTTCTTCTTCCAGCCCCATGCCCCAAAGATCGCGTGGCAGTCCGGTGGTCGCCGGAGACAACAGCCCGATAGCATCGGGAGACAGCCCATCCAGTACAGAAACAGCGACATCTTGCGGCAAGCCGCCTTCGGGGCTGACCGGGGCCTCGTCGGGACGGGATGGTGTTGCAGGCAAACCCACGGCAGAGCCAGCCGGCGTCGCCACCGAGCTTGACAACCAATCAATGGCCGAAAGCGGATCTTCTGCGGCTGCCGGAAGGCCGGACAAACACAAAATGAAACATGCCGCTGCCTGCGTGCTAGTCCGCATTCAGGATCACCGGAACCGTGATTTCCGTCTGATTGGGCGACAGGTCGGCCAAATAGGCATACCCGGTCAGCCCCACAAAACCAAGAACACCCAACACCACAACTGCCTTGAGGATACGCCCCATCATAGCTTTCTGCCCTTCCAGCCCAATTCCTGCGCGCCGGGTTTGCCCCGACCTCTTCTTGCCGTCCCTTGGTTCAGCCGAACGCCTCGGGGCCTCTGTGGACCCTATCGTGCCAGCTTGCGGCGAGATTATATATGGCAATCGCGCCGAGTTCACGCCATGAACACAAAAATGCGCGTGATGCGGGCGAAAGCTTGCTGGCGTATCCGACGGACAGGCCAGCACGGCAAATGAAATGGGGGAGGCAGCGTGGCACGCCTTAAAAAGACGGTCGCCATGGTTGGGATGATGGGCGCGGGCAAGACTGCGGTTGGAATGGCACTGGCCCGTGTGCTCGGTGTTCCCTTTCTTGATTCGGACGAAGAGATCGTCCGGGCTGCCAACTGCTCGATTGCCGAAATCTTTGAACGCGACGGCGAGCCGTTCTTTCGGGCGCGCGAATCCGAAGTGCTGGCGCGACTGTTGCGTGGGGTGCCTTGTGTGTTGTCCACCGGGGGCGGCGCCTATCTGGCGGAGGCCAACCGGCGCCTGATCTCGGAAGCTGGCGTCGCCGTCTGGTTGCGGGCGGACCTTGATCTGTTGTGGAACCGCGTCCGTCACAAGTCCAATCGGCCATTGCTGCGCACAACCAACCCGCGCGAAACTTTGCGGGCGATCTACGCTTCCCGGGTGCCGCTGTACAGCCTTGCCGATGTGATCGTGGATGCGAGTCCGGATCTGTCGATCGAAGCCATGGCAGACCGGGTGCTGGAGGCGTTGAAAGCACGCCCCGATGTTCTGGAAGGAGAAACGGCATGACAGTGGGTGTGGTCCCGGTCGAATTGGGTGCGCGCAGCTACGAGGTGCGGATCGGCCCTGGTCTGATAGACAGCGCCGGGGCACAGATCCTGCCGTTCCTGCGGCGGCGCAAGGTGGCTGTGGTCACGGACGACACCGTGGCACGGCTGCACCTTGAGCGCCTTATGACGGCCTTTGCCGTTGCGGGGATCGAGGCCACAGCCCTCGCGTTGCCGCCGGGTGAAAGTACAAAGGGCTGGCCTGAATTTGCCCGCACCACGGAATGGCTGCTGGACCAGAAGATCGAACGCCGTGACATAGTGGTGGCCTTTGGTGGCGGGGTGATCGGGGATCTTGTCGGCTTTGCATCGGCCGTGCTGCGCCGGGGCGTGCGCTTTGTGCAGATCCCGACCACGCTTCTGGCGCAGGTCGATTCCTCGGTGGGCGGCAAGACCGGTATCAACACCTTGCAGGGTAAGAACCTTGTGGGGGCGTTCCACCAGCCCACCCTTGTTCTGGCCGATATCGACGTGCTGGCCACGCTTGCGGGACGCGATTTTCTGGCGGGCTACGGCGAGGTGGTCAAATACGGGCTGTTGGGGGATGCGGCGTTTTTTGATTGGCTGGAGGTAAATGCCCCCGCCATGGCCACCGACCGCAGCCTTCGGCAATATGCCGTGCGCCGGTCTGTCGAGATGAAGGCCGGTATCGTCAGCCGCGACGAAACCGAGGAAGGCGAGCGCGCCCTTCTGAACCTTGGCCACACCTTCTGTCACGCGCTGGAAAAGGCCACGGGCTATTCCGACCGGCTGTTGCATGGCGAAGGCGTCGCCATTGGCTGCGCCCTTGCGTTCGAGTTGTCGCAACGACTGGGACTGTGCGCACAAGAAGCCCCAAGCCGGGTGCGGGCGCATCTGCGTGCAATGGGAACCAAGGTCGATCTGAAGGACATTCCCGGCGATCTGCCCGATGCCGATACGCTTGTGGCCTTGATGGGACAGGACAAAAAGGTGATCGACGGACAGTTGCGGTTCATCCTCGCGCGCGGAATCGGGAAAGCGTTTGTTGCGGCCGACGTTCCGGGCGACATGGTGAAAACCGTTTTACGGCAGGCGCTTGCGGA
>JBKBOF010000141.1:0-7756 GCA_046294955.1 Paracoccaceae bacterium | reverse complement strand
ATCCGGGAGGAAGGCCAACGCATCCTCAGCCCGTCGGCAGCATGGCAAGTCGGGGATATTCTGGCAGGATTGGCCCCTCCGCCGGGTGCGCCTGCCAACCGGCTCGCTTACAAGACCGGCACCAGCTACGGGCACCGCGACGCCTGGGCCATCGGCTATGACGGACGCCACGTTGTCGGCGTCTGGTTGGGGCGCGCGGATGGTACGCCGGTTCCGGGCGCCTTTGGGGCTGACACCGCAGCCCCGGTGTTGTTTCAGGCCTTTGCCCGCATCGGACCCCGACTTGAGCCGCGACCACCTGCCCCACCGTCGACCCTGCTTGTCTCGAACAACCAACTGCCGCAACCCTTGCAGCGCTTCCGTCCGCGCGACGGTTTGGCAGTGGATGCAAACGCGCCAACTGTCGCGTTTCCACCCGACGGCGCCGAGGTTGAATTGCTGAACGGCAGCCTGTTGCTCAAGGTTGTCGGAGGCCGAGGTCCATTCACCTGGCTGGCAGATGGCGTGCCGGTTGTCGTGCAGGACCGGACGCGCACCACTGTAATCACCCCACCCGGAACCGGTTTTGTCAGCCTTTCTGTGATCGACGCTGCGGGTCGCTCTGCCCAAGCCCATGTGCGCTTGCGCTAGACCCGTTCGATGGCAAGCGCGATGCCCTGTCCGCCACCGATGCACATGGTAATCAAGGCCGTCTGTTTGCCCGTGCGCTCCAACTCGTGCAACGCCTTTACCGTCAGCAGCGCACCCGTCGCCCCCACCGGATGCCCCAAGGCAATCGCGCCTCCGTTCGGGTTGACCCGTGCCGGATCGAGCCCCAATTCCCGATTGACCGCAAGCGCCTGCGCTGCAAAGGCCTCGTTGGATTCCACCACATCGAAATCCGCAGGCTTCATCCCCAGCTTGACGCACAGGGCCAAGACAGCAGGCACCGGGCCAATACCCATCACTTTCGGATCAACGCCGGCATGGGCGTAACCCATCAAGCGCGCACGCGGTGTTGTTCCCGGAACCATCCCGCGCGACAACACCAGCGCTGCCGCCCCATCATTTATACCCGACGCATTGCCTGCCGTGACTGTGCCATCCTTCTGAAACGCCGGGCGAAGCGCCGAAAGCGCCTCAAGCGACGTGGCCTTCGGATACTCATCTACAGCGAATTCGACCATCCCCTTCCGGGATTCAATCTGGATGGGGGTGATCTGATCCACAAATCGCCCTTCCGAAATGGCCCGCGCGGCCCGGCTCTGGCTTTCAAGCGCAAAAGCATCCTGCGCTGCGCGACTTATCCCATACTGCGCTGCGACGTTTTCTGCGGTGACGCCCATGTGCCCTGTGCCGAAAGGGCAGGTCAGCGCCCCGGTCATCATATCCAACGCCCTGACATCGCCCATTTTCTGACCAAACCGGGCGGTCGGCAAGCTATATGGCGACCGGCTCATGCTGTCAGCACCGCCTGCGACGGCCACCTGCGCATCGCCCAGTATCAGGCATTGCATGGCCGACACAATGGCCTGCGCCCCCGACCCGCACAGGCGATTGACGTTCATCGCAGGGGTCGTATCCGGAATGCCAGCTTTCATCGCCGCCACACGGCTAAGGTACATGTCGCGCGGTTCGGTGTTGATCACATGGCCCATGACCACATGGCCCACTTGTGCACCATCGATACCCGCTTTACCCAAGGCGGCACCGATAACCTGCGCGGCCACATCGATGGGCGGCAACGACGACAGGGCCCCGCCAAAGCTGCCTATGGCGCTACGCGTGGCCGACAGAATGAAAACCTGTGTAGAGTCGCTGGTCATATTGCCCTCCCTGATTTTTTCCAACTCTAGTCACTTTCCTCACAACGGGGAAAGATGACGCGACGTCGTCTCACTTTCAGGTGGCCGAGAAATAGCGGCGTTGCATTGGGGTGATCTGGAAAAATACTGAGTCTTGGCTGTTTTGTCCCTGCATAGGGCATCCAAACGGATTGCTCTTGTCCGGTTTCCATGTTGCCCGTCAGGAACAGCCGGGAAATTTCGCGGCATCTTGGCCCCGGTATCCATACCATACTAAACTGTGCCGCGGCGATCCGCGCTGCCCGTGGCTATCGACTGTGTCGCCGGTTGCCGGCATTGCGCGATCAGGCCAGAGTTTGAACGACGACGGAGGCGATCTTGAAACATGGTCCGACGCGCGGCGAGTGGTGGTTCCGGCTGGTGGTGTCCTTGGGTGGCCTTGGCCTTCTGGCGCTGACCATTGCGCTACGCGGCTGGCCCGAAGGGCCGGGTCTGGTCGAGGTGGTAGGCTTTGGTGGGCTGTTCTTTGTCGGATCTGCCGTCATGGCGCTGCGTGGGTTGTTGCGCCGACAGACCTGACAGACTGACGTCCGCAGCCCGATCTTAGGGCCGCAACGGCGCGCGACCCTTGGGCGTCAGATGAAACACCTCGCCGCCTTCGATCACGATGACTGACAGGGGGCCACCGTAGGCGGCGGAGCTGTCGATATTGATCCGGTTGCCATAGTGCGTTGGCGCGTCAATCGCCGTGTGACCGTGGACGATCAACGCCTCGTGCGGGTCTTGGTGATCAAGGAATGGCGCGCGGATCCACACCAGATCCGTTTCACGCTGATCTGGCATGGGAACGCCGGGACGAATACCGGCATGGACAAAAACCGTGTCCCCGGCACGATGCCATGTCGGACGAGAGGCAAGAAACGCCAGATGCTCGGCCGACACTGCCGCCACCGCATCGGAATGAACCGCTGCAACCGGCCGGTCAGCCGCATTGCGCACCCCGTACGACTCCAACGTGTTCGCCCCGCCAAGGCGCGGATGAAGCCACGACAGATCGGCCCGCAGCCCGTCATCCTTGGCCATCGGATCGACCATGAAGGTTGAAAACATGCGGTCATGATTGCCCTTGAGGACAATCCAATCCTCACCGTCCGCCATGCCGCTTGCCAGAAAGTCGATCACGCCCCGGCTGTCAGGCCCCCGGTCAACCAGATCGCCGACATGCACCACCTGCCCTGCACCGTGCCGGGCCATGTCATCGGCAATCAGCTGATGCACCCCTTTGAGCAAGTCAAGGTGACCATGGATATCCCCGACTGCGTAGGTTTTCATGCGTCAGCCTTTCACTTGCACCTTATCCGGAAGCAGCGCTCCCGGACGGGGAAATACCTGAAGACGGGGAAAGACGAAAGCCGCCTTTCCCCTTTGCGTCATGCGCCTTCGAACACCAAAGGCTTGACCTGTTGGAACATTCCAGTCGATTCCAGCGTATCCACCACCTTGGGGTTGATCGCCTGATCCAGATAAAGCAGGGCAATCGCATCTTCACCGATAGCGGAACGGCCAAGGGTGAAGTTCGCGATGTTCACACCATTCTTGCCCAGCGTCATGCCCAACAGACCGATGATACCCGGTACGTCCTCATTGGTGGTATAGAGCATATGCGCGCCCACCTCGGCGTCGATGTTGATGCCTTTGATCTGGATGAAACGCGGTTTGCCATCGCTAAAGCAGGTGCCCGCAATGGACCGTTCGCGTTTGTCCGTCACCATCGTGACCTTGATATAGGCGTCAAAGGCACCCGACTTGTCTTGCCGGGTGGTCGAAACCTGAATGCCCCGCTCTTTCGCGATGATCGGGGCCGAAACAAGGTTCACATCCGGGTTCTGCGCCTTCATCACACCGGCAATCGCGGCGCAGTTCAGGGCCGCAAGATTCATCTCGGTGACAGAACCATCATACAGGATGTTGATGGCCTTGATTGGTTCGTCCGTCATTTGACCGATGAAGGCGCCAAGATGTCCCGCCAGTTTGATCCACGGCCCCATGACAGCGGCTTCTTCGGCAGAGACCGACGGCATGTTCAGAGCGTTCGACACAGCCCCGGTCAGCAGATAGTCGGACATCTGTTCGGCCACTTGAAGGGCCACGTTTTCCTGCGCTTCGGTGGTCGAGGCGCCAAGGTGCGGCGTAACCACCACATTCGGCATGTTGAACAGCGGATTTTCAATCGCCGGTTCCACCTCGAACACATCAAGCGCGGCCCCCGCCACATGACCCGATTTCAGGGCTTCGGCCAAGGCAGCCTCGTCGATCAAACCGCCACGGGCACAGTTGATGATGCGCACGCCCTTTTTGGTCTTTTCCAGATTTTCGCGGCTCAGGATGTTGCGGGTCTTGTCGGTCAGCGGAACATGCAAAGTGATGAAGTCTGCACGTGCCAACAGGTCATCCAGTTCGACCTTGGTCACGCCCAACGACTTGGCGCGTTCTTCCGACAGGAAGGGGTCATAGGCCACTACCTTCATCTTCAGCCCGATCGCGCGGTCACAGACGATGCCGCCGATGTTGCCGGCACCAATCACGCCGAGGGTCTTGTTGAACAACTCCACCCCCATGAATTTGGATTTCTCCCACTTGCCTGCATGGGTGCTGGCATTGGCCTCGGGGATCTGCCGGGCCACCGCAAACATCATCGCAATCGCATGCTCGGCGGTTGTAACCGAGTTGCCAAAAGGCGTGTTCATCACGATGACGCCCTTCTTCGACGCCGCCGGAATATCAACGTTGTCGACACCAATTCCGGCGCGCCCAATCACCTTCAGACGGGTCGCCTTTTCCAGCAGCTTTTCGGTGGCCTTGGTGGCCGAGCGGATGGCCAACCCATCATATTGGTCGATGATAGCGGCAAGCGCCTCTTTATCCTTCCCGAGCTTCGGCATGTAATCAACTTCGACACCGCGATCGCGGAAGATCTGGACGGCGGTTTCAGACAGTTCGTCAGAGACAAGAACCTTGGGGGCCATGGGGGTATTCCTTTGGCTAAGGTGCGACCACGCGCACGCTGTATAATGATGGGAGGCAAGGCGCACGACACGCGCGCCCCGGAAAATCAGGCCTGAGCTGCGATCTCGGCCTCAAAGGCATGGGCAATCCATGGCATCAAGGCTTGCACATCGGCGGTTTCCACTGTCGATCCGCACCAGATTCGCAACCCGGCAGGCGCATCGCGATAGGCGCCAATATCAAAGGCAACACCAGCCTTTTCCAGACGCTTGGCCACAGCCTTGGCAAAAGCCTCGCCATCCTTGATCCGCGCATCGGAAAATTTCAGGCAGACCGATGTGGTCGAGGCGATCTCGGGCGTTTCGGCCAGATTTTGCAGCCACGGATTTTCGGTGCAGAAGTCCCAGACCACCTGTGCGTTGGCAGCTGCGCGCGTCACCAATCCGGTCAGACCACCGACAGATTTGGCCCATTTCAGGGCCACAAGGTAATCTTCCACAGCCAGCATCGACGGCGTGTTGATCGTCTCGCCGACAAAAATCCCCTCGATCAGCTTTCCCTTGGCGGTCAGGCGGAAAATCTTTGGCAGCGGCCAAGCCGGTGTATAGCTTTCCAGCCGTTCCACCGCGCGGGGCGACAGGATCAGCATGCCATGCGCGCCTTCACCGCCCAGAACCTTTTGCCAGGAAAAGGTCACCACATCCAATTTGGCCCAGTCCATATCCATCGCAAAGGCCGCCGAAGTAGCATCGCATATGGTCAGCCCCGCCCGATCTGCCGGAATGGCATCGGCGCTCGGCAGACGGCAACCGCTGGTCGTGCCGTTCCATGTGAACACCACGTCCTTGTCGAAATCGACAGTCGCAAGATCCACGATTTGACCATACGGGGCCTTTTTGACCACAGCATCCAGCTTCAGCTGCTTGACCACATCCGTGACCCATCCGTCGCCAAACGATTCCCAGGCCAGCATTTCCACAGGCCGCGCACCCAACAGCGACCACATCGCCATCTCGACCGCACCGGTATCCGAACCGGGGACGATCCCGATGCGATAGTCGGCAGGCACGCCAAGGATGTCGCGGGTCAAGTCGATGGCTTCTTTCAACTTGGCCTTGCCGACAGCGGCACGGTGCGAGCGGCCCAAGGGCGCATCGTCAAGCATTGAAAGGGAAAAACCTGGAACCTTGGCACAAGGGCCAGAGGAAAAGCGCGGGTTAGCCGGGCGCAACGCCGGGGCGATCAGATCAGCCATGGTATCCTCACAGATAAATGCCCTTCGTTGGGGAAGGGTGTCCCGGTGTTGGGGTTACAGACCCGCCGCCACTGGCACAAGAGGAAAAATCGTCGTAAAGCGGCGCAACACCGCGCGAAAACGACGCGCCCTTGTCTAACGGACAATTTCCCATGTTCACGGCCACCCTACTGACCAACCCGGAAACACCGATCCTTGACCGCGCCACTGTGGAATCTCTGCGCAACGCGTGGGGTGGCGGCGATGCGGTCTGGCTTGATCCCGGTGTGGCAGCCGAATTCCCGCTTGAGGCCATGCCTGCCAAGCTATGGGACGTCTGGGGCGGGCTCCAGGGTCTTGGCGTAGATCTGGCGGTTCAACCCAGCGCGAACCGCCGCAAACGTCTGCTGATCGCCGACATGGATAGTACCATAATCCAGCAGGAATGTATCGACGAGCTGGCCGATGAGGCGGGTGTCGGCGCCTATGTGGCCAGCATCACCGCCCGTGCGATGAATGGCGAATTGGATTTCGAAGCGGCTTTGCGCGAACGGGTCGGGTTGCTGAAAGATCTGCCCGCCAACGTCATTGACCGCGTGATCCGCGACCGTATCACCCTGATGCCTGGCGGCCCCACCCTACTGGCCACAATGCGCGCAAATGGCGCTTATGCGGCTCTGGTCTCGGGAGGTTTCACCGCCTTTACCGCCCGGATTGCAAGCGTTCTTGGGTTTGACGAGAACCGCGCCAATACCTTGTTGATCGAAAACGGCAAGCTGACAGGCCATGTCGCCGAACCGATCCTTGGCAAACAAGCCAAGCTGGACGCACTGATGGACCTCACCGCCCGCCTGGGACTCATACCCGACGATGCCATCGCCGTTGGTGACGGCGCGAATGATCTTGGCATGCTCAACCGCGCCGGTGCAGGTGTGGCTCTGCACGCCAAACCATCGGTCGCCGCGCAATGCGATCTGCGGGTGAACCATGGCGACCTGACCGCCCTTCTGTACCTGCAAGGCTATGCGCGAGAGGAGTTCGCCGCATGATGATCCGCCCGGCCACGCCTCATGACGCCGCCGCCATGGCCGCGATCCTGAACCAGATCATAGCGATCGGCGGCACCACCGCGCACCAGATCCCCCTGACGGGCGAAATGATAAGCTGCGGCTACATCGAAGGCGCTGACAGCCTTACCTGCGTTGTTGTCGAAGCCTCTGGCCATGTGGTCGGTTGGCAGTCGGTCGGCTGGGACGACGGTGAAGCCCATATCGGCACATTCGTTGACCCGGGCGCGCAGGCCAAAGGCATCGGCAGCGCGCTGTTTGCCCAGACCCGCGCCCTGTGCGCAGCCAAGGGGATAAACGAGATATTTGCCTCCATCCGCGCCGACAACACGCCCGGCCTCGCCTACTATGCCCGCCTCGGCTTCACCGATATCGGGTCAGAGCCGGGTTATGCGCTGAGAAACGGCGAGATTGTCGGGCGCATTCACCGCAAGCTCAGCTTACGCTGAGGCTCAGGGCCCCATCCGGGCACAGAAATGCAAAGCCGTTCGGCCCCAGCATCAGCCGCCCGGCCTCCAGATGCGCCGCATGGCGCGGAGCGGCGTCCAAGATCGCCCCCGTCGCCGCCAGCACCACCGGCCGAGGCGACAGGTTGAACACGCAGGCCATATCATCGCCGCGCGCAAAGGCCAGCACCGGCTCGGGCACATCAAAGAACCGCGTCC
>JBKBOF010000140.1:0-7831 GCA_046294955.1 Paracoccaceae bacterium | reverse complement strand
TGCTTGCAGGCTATGATGCCGGTATTTTCATCATCGACCCGCCGCGACCGGACCGGTGCGATCCGTCCTCGTTCCAACCGGCGCTGGATGCGATTGTGACTGCGGCACAGCAGACCGGAAAGCCGGCCTTTGCCGTATCGTCCTTGCCTGAGAATTTCGATGAACCCTTGGCCGAGACGATGATGGCGCGCGGTGTGGTGCCCTTGATGGGGCTGGATACAGCGTTGGCGGCAATCCATGCGGTGCAGAACCGTCAGACCGCCCAGGGCTGGGTGCCCTTGCCGGCACGGCCCGATCGCCCAGTGCCTATTCTGACCGAAGCGGCCGCCAAGGAAATGCTTTCTGCCGCGGGAGTTGCTGTCCCCAAGGGGGTTACAGCGCCAACGCTGGCAGATCTGTGCAGGCGGTCCGAAGCGCTGATACCGCCGCTTGTTTTGAAGGGTCTGGGCTTCGCCCACAAGACCGAGGCTGGCGCCGTCCGGTTGAACCTTGATTGTCTTGACGGTCAGCCGGAGATGCCGGGGGCAACCGGCTATCTGGTGGAAGAAATGCTGCGTGGCGCTGTGGCCGAGGTTTTGGTGGGCCTGCGGCGTGATGCGGTCTATGGCGTTACCTTGACCATGGGGATGGGTGGCATCACGGCCGAGCTTTTGGCGGATACGGTGACGTTGGTGCTGCCTGCGGGCCGGGACCGGATCGCCAACGGTCTGCGGTGCCTGCGTCTGTTCCCTTTGCTGGATGGCTATCGTGGTCGCCCCAAGGCGGATCTGGCGGCGCTATATGATCTGGTCGGGCAGCTTGCAGAATTGATGGTTGAGGATGACAGTCTGGAAGAGATCGAACTGAACCCGGTTCTGTTGTTCGAAACCGGGGCGGTGGCGGTTGATGCGTTGATACGGAAAGGATGACGGATGCAGATGTCGAGCGAAGGCCCGATCCGGACACGTCGCGAAGGAGCGGTGCTTGAGGTCACCCTTGACCGCCCCAAGGCCAATGCCATTGACCTTGTCACCAGCCGCATCATGGGGCGGGTGTTTCGTGACTTTCGCGATGACGATACCTTGCGCGTGGCCATCCTGCGGGCCGAAGGCAAAAAGTTCTTTTGCCCCGGTTGGGATCTGAAGGCTGCGGCGGCCGGTGATGCCGTCGATGGGGACTATGGCGTGGGTGGCTTTGGCGGTTTGCAGGAACTGCCGAACCTGAACAAGCCGGTGATCGCGGCAGTGAACGGCATTTGTTGCGGCGGCGGGCTGGAGCTGGCGCTGTCGTGTGATCTGATCCTTGCCAGTGACACAGCCACCTTTGCGTTGCCCGAAATCCGGTCGGGCACCGTTGCAGATGCGGCAAGCATCAAATTGCCAAAGCGTATTCCCTATCATGTCGCGATGGATCTTTTGCTGACCGGGCGCTGGTTTGATGCCAACGAGGCGCTGCGTTGGGGGCTTTTGAAAGAAATCACCACACCGCAAGACCTTTTGCCCAAAGCCTGGGATCTGGCGCGGCTGTTGGAAAGTGGTCCTCCGCTGGTCTATGCGGCCATCAAGGAAGTGGTTCGCGAAGCCGAAGCCATGCGCTTTCAGGATGCGCTGAACCGGATCACCAAGCGTCAGATGCCGACGGTTGATCGGCTGTATTCAAGCGAGGATCAACTGGAGGGCACACGCGCTTTTGCCGAAAAGCGCAATCCGGTCTGGACAGGGCGATGATCAGAGTCGGGACTGCCTGTCAGACATTGCGATGGGTGTGCAACGGAAAAGCGAGGACGTGATAGAGCATGACTATACCAGCCGGATCGTCTGGACCGGCAATACGGGTGACGGCACCCGGTCCTATCACAGCTATGTCCGCTCTTGGGACATCGCGGTGCCGGGCAAGCCGGTGATACAATGCTCGAACGATCCGCTGCTGGGGGGCGATCCGGGCAAGATGAATCCCGAAGACCTGCTTTTGTCGGCGCTCTCGGCCTGCCACATGCTGTGGTATCTGCACTACGCCGCCGAAGCGGGCATTGTGGTCACCGCTTACGAGGACACGCCCTTGGGCCATGGCGAGATCGGGGCCAGTGGGGCGGGCCGGTTCACCGGGGCTGTTCTGCGGCCCAGGATTACGGTTCAACTGGGCACCGATCTGGGTGTGGCAAAGACACTTCACCACCGCATCCACCAGGTCTGTTTCATTGCCCGGTCCGTGAATTTCCCGGTGAGTTGTGAACCGGACTTTAGAACCGAAGAATAACCACGACATAAAAGTGTCGCAATTTAACAGGTGTCGGATGGACCATTGGCTAGTGTGACGTGGTGACGGGATCGGGGACACAGCGGACACCATGGAAGACAGCGACTTCATCATCGTCGGGGCCGGTTCGGCGGGCTGTGTGCTGGCGGACCGGTTGACTGCCTCCGGGCAGCACAAGGTGACGCTGATCGAGGCCGGCGGAAGTGACCGGCGGTTCTATGTCCAGTTACCGCTGGGCTATGGTAAGCTGTTTTATGACCCGTCAGTAAACTGGATGTATTGCGCCGAACCGGATCCCGGCCTTGCGGGCAATCGCGACCATTGGCCAAGGGGCAAGGTTCTGGGCGGATCGTCTTCGATCAACGCCATGGTCTGGATCCGGGGGCATCGTGCGGATTATGACGAATGGGGGCAGGTTGCACCCGGTTGGGGATGGAAAGACTGCTTGTCCGCCTATCGCCAGATCGAGGACACCGAGGCGGGTGCCGACGACTGGCGCGGACAGGGCGGGCCGCTGTTCATCTCGGCGAATCGGCACGGGTTGCATCCGCTGGTCAGAGACTACATCGCCGCCTGCGGACAGGCCGGGCTGGCCGAGACGCCGGATTTCAACGGCGCCGAGCAAGAGGGCGCGGGCACTTATCAAATGACGATCAAGCACGCGCGGCGCAACTCCACCGCGCGTGCCTTTCTGCGTCCAGCCATGCGACGGCCCAACCTGCGGGTTCTGACAAATGCTCAGGTGACCCGGGTTCTGATCGAAGGTGGCCGCGCCGTCGGCGTGGAATACCGGCAGGGTGGTACACTCGGGACGCTTCGTGCGCGAGGTGAGGTGATCCTGTCGGGCGGGGCGATCAACAGCCCGCAGTTGTTGCAAGTGTCGGGGATCGGACCGGGGGAATTGCTGCAAGGCCTTGGCCTGCCAGTGCTGGTCGAAAATTCCAACGTTGGCAGGCATTTAAGCGACCATCAGGGCATCAACTACACATGGTCGATGACCGTGCCGACCTACAACGACGAGTTGCGGTCATGGTGGGGCAAAGCGATTGCAGGGTTGAAATACATGCTGGCGGGGCAGGGACCCTTGGCGAAATCCATCAATCACGGGGGCGGGTTCTTTCGCACCGACCCTCGTCAGCCGCGCCCGAACATGCAACTTTACTTTCAGGCGTTCTCCACCCTGATCCCCCGCGACGGCGAGCGTCCGATCCTGTCGCCTGATCCGTGGTCAGGCATGTCGATAGGCCTGTCGAACTGCCGCCCCACATCGCGCGGCCAGATCCGGATTTCAACGCCCGACCCGTTGGCGCAGCCGGTCATTGTGCCGAATGCCTTTTCTACCCAGAATGACGTGGACGAAATGCTGGCGGCGGTCAAGTTCCTGCGTCGCATCGCGGCACAGCCCGCGATGGCCCGACTGATCCGTGAAGAACTGCGTCCCGGGCCGTCGGTGACATCGGATCACGATTTGATCGCTGACTTTCGCAGCCGGTCAGGCACGGTCTATCACCCGTCCTGCACCTGCCGGATGGGGGCTGACCCGGCCGCGTCGGTTCTGGATGCGCGTCTTAAGGTGCGGGGCGTGGCGGGGCTGCGGGTGATTGACGCTTCCAGTTTTCCGAACCTGATAGCGGGGAATACCAACGCACCGGCCATTCTGATGGGATGGAAAGGCGCCGAGCTTGTTTTGCAAGATGCCCGGTAAAGTTAAGGTCCGGTCAGCGTTGACCTGTCGTCGCGCAACTGCGGGCAAAAGGTTCGTTACCGCGACCGCCGCTTATCTACCGCCCCAAGTGTTTTCGGGCTGCAAAGCGTTATTCGCCCCGTGGAAAGCGCTTGGACTCCTCCAACACATTCAGGTCCATGTGGTTGCGCATGTAGCGTTCCGAAGCCGCGCGCAGGGGTTGGTAGTCCCACGGGAAATAGGCGCCATTGCGCAATGCCTGATAGACCACCCAGCGGCGGGCCTGACTTTCGCGCACGTCGGCGTCGAACTGCGGCAAATCCCAGCGGGCGCTGGCCGCACTGCGGAAGTATTCAAGGATATCCGACGCGCGCGGGTCTGCCACCAGATTGTTGCGTTCGTCAGGGTCCGCGGCAAGGTCGTAAAGCTGGTCGGGATCAGCGGGGCAGTGAACATATTTCCAGGCCCCTTCGCGCAGAGCGACCATCGGGGTGATGCTGCCCTCGGCGGCATATTCCATGGCGACCATCGGGCGGGTGCCGCCGTTCGTCATCGGAAGCAGATTGACGCCATCGGTCCAGGGCATGACCTCCGCCATGTCCACGCCGGCAAGAGCCCCCAGAGTTGGGGTCACATCGATAGTCGATACGGGATCGGTGACAAGCTGTGGCACAAGATCGGGTGCCGCGATCATAAGCGGAACACGGGCAGATCCTTCGAAGAAATTCATCTTGAACCAAAGCCCGCGGTCGCCCAACATCTCGCCATGGTCGGACAAGAACACCACCACCGCCTCTTGACGCGTGGATTCGAGCACCGCAAAAACCTCGCCGATCTTGTCGTCGATATACGAGATATTGGCGAAGTACCCCTGTCGGGCATGGCGGACATGGGTGTCGGTGATATCGAAGGCGCGCCAATCGCAGGCGTCCATGAGCCGTTGCGAGTGGGGGTCTTGATTTGCGTAGGGGATGGTCGGGGGCGGTTCGAGTTCGGGGATCCCTTCGTAAAGATCCCAGTATTTGCGGCGGGCCACAAAGGGATCGTGCGGGTGGGTGAAGCTGACGGTCAGGCACCACGGCCGGGTGTCGCCGCCCCGCGACAAATCATACAGCTTTTGAACCGCCTGAAATGCCACATCATCGTCATATTCCAATTGGTTGGTGATCTCGGCCACGCCGGCGCCGGTGACCGAGCCAAGGTTATGATACCACCAATCGATGCGCTCGCCCGGTTTGCGATAGTCCGGCGTCCAACCAAAATCGGCGGGGTAGATGTCGGTGGTCAGCCGATCTTCGAACCCGTGCATCTGATCGGGGCCGACAAAGTGCATCTTGCCCGACAGCGCCGTGTAGTAGCCCGCCCGTCGCAAATGATGGGCATAGGTGGGAATATCGGACGCGAATTCGGCCGCGTTGTCATAAACCCGTGTCCGGCTGGGCAGTTGCCCCGACATGAAGGACGCCCGTCCCGGCGCGCACAGGGGCGAGGCGGAATAGCAGTTCTGGAAGCGCAGCGAATGTTGCGCCAGCCTGCGCAGATTGGGTGCGTGCAAGAACGGCGCGGGACCGTCGGGGAACAGGGTTCCCGTCAACTGGTCCACCATGATGATCAGTATATTGGGGCGTTCGCTCATGCGGCTGGTCCTTCTGTTCTTCACTTGCGCGCGACGTTGCAAAGCCCGCCAAGTCTTGTCTCCACCGCTTGCGACGGCCGCAAGCCAAATGCGCCATGATGGGGAGTCGCATGAAAACGGTTAATGAATTCCCAAGGAGAATTGTCGAAGTTGAAGATATGGGCATCCTGATGCCCGATGGCACCCGGCTGTCGGCACGGGTCTGGATGCCTGATGATGCGACGACATGCCCGGTGCCGGCAGTTCTGGAATACATCCCCTATCGAAAACGCGACGGCACGCTGCCGCGCGACGAGCTGATGCACCCCTATTTCGCTGGCCATGGCTATGCATCTGTGCGGGTTGATATGCGCGGCAATGGCGACAGCGAAGGGCTGATGACTGACGAATACACGCCGCAGGAATTGCAAGACGCTTGTGATGTGATTGCGTGGCTGTCGGTGCAGCCGTGGTGTTCGGGCAGCGTCGGAATGATGGGCAAAAGCTGGGGCGGGTTCAACGGTCTGCAGACCGCTTATCTGCAACCGCCCGCGCTGAAGGCAGTGATCTCGGTCTGTTCGACCACGGACCGATTTGCCGATGATATCCATTTCAAGGGCGGCTGCCTGTTGGGTGAGAACTTCGGCTGGGGAGCAGTGATGTTGTCCTATTCCAGCCGGCCTGCGGACCCTGCGTTGCGTCCTGACTGGCGGGAAGACTGGCTTCGGCGCCTTGAGTCGGACCCGTGGCTGGCACCACGCTGGGCCGCGCATCAGTCGCGGGACGACTATTGGCGGCATGGGTCGATCTGCGAGGATTATGCCCGGATGCAGGTCCCGATCCTGTCCGTCGGGGGGTGGGCCGACAATTACATGAACACGGTCGATGCCTTGGTATGCAACACGCCGGCCAAAGGGATCGTGGGGCCCTGGGTGCATCAATACCCGCACACCGCTGTTCCCGGACCGGCCATCGGCTTTTTGCAAGAGGCGGTCCGCTGGTGGGACCGGTGGCTGAAGGGGGTGCCGAACGCGGCGGATGCCGATCCTGCGATGCGGGCCTACATGCTGCACTCTGCCCCGCCGGATGCCTGTGCGCGTCACCGCGCCGGACATTGGGTGGCAGAGGATCACTGGCCAAGCCCGAACGTAACTCCGCTAGAGATGGGTCTGCGCCCGTCGCACCCGGGGCTGAAGTCGGATGGATATTTGAGCCAAGGTAAAGGAGAGGTTTTTGCGCTTGGCCTTTCGACGCCGCAGCATCTGGGGATGACGGCGGGAGAGTTTTTCCCGATGGGGCTGAATGCGGAAATGGCGGGCGATCAGGCACCGGATGATGCGATGAGCCTGTGCTTTGATGGGGATGTGCGGGACGCGCCATTGTCGCTGCTGGGCGCGGCGCATTTGCGCCTTTGCCTGTCGTCTGACCAGCCACTTGGGTTTGTAGTTGCGCGGTTATGCGATGTGGCACCGGATGGGCAATCGGTCCGTATTGCGCATGGGATGCTCAATCTGTGCCACCGCGAAAGCCGCGAGGCCCCCGAACCGATGGCGCCCGGACAGCGTGAAATGGTGACCTTTGCCCTTGATCAAATGGCCTATCGTCTGGCGCCCGGACACCGGCTGCGCCTTGCCTTGTCCAACAGCTATTGGCCGTTTGTCTGGCCTTCACCGCATCAAGCGGTTCTGACAGTTTCCTCGGGTAGCCTGACCTTGCCTGTTCACTATGGCAACGCAACATGGACGCCGCCGGAACCCGAAGCCGCCCCGTTCTGGAGACACCGGGTTTTGCGGTCCGGGACGACCCGGCGATACGTTGAAACCGACATGATCACTGGTTTGCGGGCCCTGTGCGTTCAGGATGACTCTGGGGATGTGGAGAACCTGTCGCACGGGCTTTGCTCGGGCGAAACCATGTCGGAACGGTGGGAGATTGATCCGGATGATCCGCTGTCGGCCAAAGCCACCCACGTTTGGGAACAGCGCCTGTCGCGGGGGGACTGGCGGATACGCACCGAGGTCAGGGCAGTGATGACCAGCGATGCCGCGCACTTGTCTATGCAGGCCACTTTGACAGCGTGGGAGGGGGATCAGGTGATCTTCTGCCGTGATTTCAATGAAAGGGTGCCACGCCGCTTTGTTTGAAAAAATGCTAGAAGGCAGGCAAGAATCGTTGCCCGATGGCAAAACACCCGTTTCTATTGGGTGATCAGTCAACAAAGCCGGCGCGGGATAAACCGTAGCTATTCAGGGAGACGACCAGAATGACAGATCAGCTTGACCGTATGATTGCCGCCG
>JBKBOF010000139.1:0-7833 GCA_046294955.1 Paracoccaceae bacterium | reverse complement strand
AGTGCCAGCTTCATTCAGGCGTTCACCCGGATCGGCCTGATGCCGGATGCGGGGGGCACCTATTGGTTGCCACGGCAAGTCGGCTTTGCCCGCGCCATGGGGGCGATGCTGTTTGCTGACAAGATCAGTGCGGATCAAGCGGCGGCATGGGGCATGATCTGGGAGGCGGTGCCCGATGCCGACTTTGCCTCTCATATCACCGCCCGGTCCGATGCGTTGGCAAAAGGTCCGACTGTGGCCTACCACGGCGTGAAGCAGGCTTTGCGCCAAAGCTACAGTCACGACCTTGAGGCGCAACTGGCGCTTGAAGCCCGTTTGCAAGGCGCCTGTGGCCAGACCCGCGACTTCATGGAAGGCGTGGTCGCCTTTCTGGACAAGCGACCCGCTGCTTTTGAAGGGCGCTGAGCCGTTTTCCGAACGCCGGCTTAGCCGCCCGAGCCTGACCAATGCCACAGAAGCGGGTGTGCGCGGCTATATGCGATCCCGTTTCCAGGTCTGAGCAGGCCCAAGCCCCATCACCGTTTTATGCCGCGCGCCACGCGGTCGTGTTGGATCAAAAGCCCCTCGACAAGGCTGCAACTCCGGTTCGTGCAATCTCGCGCAGGCCGAGGGGACGCATCAGGTCGGCAAAGCTGTCGATCTTTTCCGGTGGACCAGTCATCTCGAACACAAAGGACTCAAGCGTCGAGTCGACCACATGCGCGCGGAAGATCTCGGCCAGACGCAGGGCTTCGATCCGGTGATCGCCCTTGCCCACCACCTTGAAAAGCGCAAGTTCACGCTGCACCGACGGGCCTTCCTCGGTCAAATCATGCACGTCGTGCACCGGCACCATCCGGCCCAACTGCGCCTTGATCTGCGCGATCACCTGCGGCGTTCCGCGTGTGACGATGGTGATCCGGCTCAGATGCCCGGTGTGATCCACCTCGGCCACGGTCAGGCTGTCGATGTTATAGCCACGGCCAGAAAACAACCCGATCACCCGGGCCAGGACGCCGGCTTCGTTGTCAACGGTCACGGCCAGAGTGTGCGTTTCGATCACCTCTGCATACGGGTCACGCAGGTCATAGGCCGAATGGCTTGACGATCCGATCTTGATATTGAGCGGCGACATGGGGCTGCCCTTTCATCTGTTCAAAAAATATCCTGGGGGTCCGGGGGCAAAGCCCCCGGGGTGTACAGCAAAGATCTATACCAGAACGGCACCCTTGGACCCGATCACACCTTGGGTGTCGGCATCGCCAAGCAGCATTTCGTTGTGCGGCTTGCCTGACGGGATCATCGGGAAACAGTTTTCATGCTTTTCCACGAGACAGTCAAAGATCACCGGACCATCGTAGCGGATCATCTCCATGATGGCGTCGTCCAGATCCTTGGGATCGCTGATCTTCAACCCCTTGCACCCGAACGCTTCGGCCAGCTTGACAAAGTCCGGCAATGCCTCGGACCAGCTTTGCGAATAGCGTTCGCCGTGCAGCAATTCCTGCCACTGGCGCACCATGCCAAGGCGTTCGTTGTTCAGGATGAATTGCTTGACCGGGGCGCGGAACTGCATCGCGGTGCCCATTTCCTGCATGTTCATCAGCCACGATGCTTCGCCCGCCACGTTGATCACCAAAGCCTCGGGGTGGGCAATCTGCACGCCGATGGATGCGGGCAGGCCATAGCCCATGGTGCCCAAACCGCCACTGGTCATCCAGCGATTGGGGTCTTCGAATCCAAGAAACTGCGCCGCCCACATCTGGTGCTGGCCGACTTCAGTCGTGATGTAGCGATCCATCCCCTTGGTCAGCGCCTCAAGCCGTTCCAGCGCGTATTGCGGTTTGATCACCGTGGCGCTGTTCTTGTAGGTCAGGCACTTCACCGCACGCCATTCGTTGATCTGTTTCCACCACTTGGCCAAACCATCCTTGTTCACCTTGCGGCCGCGAGATTTCCAGATGCGCAGCAGGTCTTCCAGCACATGGCCGACATCGCCAAGGATCGGCACATCGACACGCACCACCTTGTTGATGGAAGACGCGTCGATGTCGATATGGGCCTTAAGCGAGTTCGGCGAGAAATCCTTGATCCGCCCGGTGATGCGGTCGTCAAAGCGCGCACCGATATTGATCATCAGATCGCAGCCATGCATGGCAAGGTTGGCTTCGTAAAGACCGTGCATCCCCAGCATGCCCAGCCAGTTCTTGCCGCTGGCCGGATAAGCGCCAAGCCCCATCAGTGTCGAGGTCACCGGAAAGCCCGTCGCCTCGGCCAGTTCGCGCAACAACTGACTTGCGGCGGGGCCGGAGTTGATGACGCCGCCGCCGGTGTAAAGGATCGGACGTTCGGCGGTTTCCAACATCTCGACCAGACGTGTGATCTGGTCGATATCGCCCTTCACCTTCGGCTGGTAGTGGCTGACCTTGATCTTTTCCTTCACAACATAATCGGCGGTCGCGAATTGCACATCCTTTGGAATATCGACCAGAACTGGTCCGGGCCGGCCTGCCATGGCCACGTGGAATGCCTGGTGGATGGTTTCCGACAGCTTTGCGGTGTCCTTTACCAGCCAATTCATCTTTGTGCAGGGTCGGGTGATACCCACTGTATCAGCCTCTTGAAAGCCATCCGTACCAATCATGAAGGTCGGAACCTGACCGGTCAGCACAACAATCGGGATACTGTCCATCAGAGCATCGACCAGACCGGTGACCGCATTGGTCGCGCCGGGGCCAGAAGTCACAAGTGCCACGCCCGGCTTGCCGGTCGAACGCGCATAGCCTTCGGCCATGTGAATAGCCCCTTGTTCGTGCCGGACAAGGATGTGGCGGATATCGTTTTGCTGAAAGATCTCGTCGTAGATCGGCAGAACCGCACCACCGGGGTAGCCAAAGACCACCTCGACGCCCTGATCCTTCAGCGCCTGCACCACCATTTGCGCGCCCGTCATCGATCCTGTCTTCGCCTGAGTCATCGTCCGTCTCTCCGCCTGTGCCAGTCTTGCCAAGTCTGTCGCAACAAAAAACCCCCGGGGGGAACCGGGGGCGCATGGGAACCTGAAATGGTCAACCGTTACCGGCCCATGCGCCAAAAATCCCCAAGTACGAGTACATGCAGCATCGCCGCCCCCTCTGTCACTTACGGCACGCAAACTATGGCGGAGTTTTCGGGGCGTCAACTGCAAAAACAGACCTAAAATGTCGCGGAATATGGTATCTTTTGATTTTTTATTACGTTTGTGCTACCATTTTGGCAATATCTGAAAATTATCAGTGCTCCTCCGACATACCCCATCGTGAGTCGCAGGGGTCATGGCGGTTCCCGTGGCGGGTCGGTCGCTGGTGGTGACCCGTGCGATGGGGATCATGTCAGCATCAGAGCAACATAGCCGCCATAGATCGCCAGAAGTGCGGCCCCGGCAATCCGTGGAATGCCCCTCAGCAGCACAGCAAACAGCGCAAGCAGGATGGCTGTTCCGGCAACCCAAGGCATATCGACCGAAGCAAATCGCGGATCGGCGGGAATGGGGGTTATGAGAGCAGTGATGCCAAGGATCGAAAAGATGTTGAAAATGTTTGAACCGATCACATTGCCAACAGCGATTTCAGTTTGTTTGCGCAGTGCCGCTATGACACTGGTGGCCAGTTCCGGCAGGCTGGTGCCGATGGCCACCACGGTCAGCCCGATCACCGCCTCGGACACACCGAAGGTGCGGGCGATTACGGTGGCGCTGTCCACCAACAGCCGCGCGCCGATTACCAGCACGATCAACCCACCAACCGTCTGGGCGATCGCGATGCCCATGCTGGCTGGTGGAACGGCATCAAGCTCTGCTTCTTCCCCGCCCAGAACAAAGGCCATCGTCATGAAGGCTGCCAGACCAAGCAACAGGATCACCCCGTCAAGGCGTGATATGGTGCCGTCAAGCAGCATGATCCACAGGACCGCAGTCGCCACGAGCACGATCCCAATATCGCGCCACACCTTGCGCAATGGGATTAGCAGTGGCGCGATAACCGCCGAGACGCCAAGGATCAGCAGGATATTGGCGATGTTCGACCCCAGCACGTTGCCGATGGCAATGGCAGGCTGGTTGGCAAGCGCGGCCTGCACGGACACCAGCAGTTCCGGGGCCGAGGTGCCAAAACCGACGATGGTCAGCCCAATGACCATGGGCGACAGGTTGAAATGCCGCGCGATATTCGACGCGCCGCGCACCAGATATTCGCCGCCCAGAAACAAGGCGACGAGTCCGATGCAGAACAGGATGTAGGTCAAGATGATGTCCCCGTTGGTGGCTGTTGGTCTTTGCTTCGGTATGGCCATGACTTTGGTGTGCCCGTAGAAATTGCAAGGGGGCGGGAAAAGTTCCTTTCGGGATTCAGCTTTTACGGCATTGTGTCGTCGCGAATGCCAAAGCGGCCCAACAGGGTGCGGGCGTGGTCCGGTTCAGCCTGCCAGCCTGAGGCGATTTCCAGCGCCAGATGGGCGCGGACGATTTCGGGCGACTGTGTGGTGCTGTGGATCAGGTCCAGTGCAGGCAGGTCAACGCGCGCCTCGTCCCAGTCGATCAGGCAGGGGCCGTTGGCGGTGAGGATGAGATTGGCAGGGCCAAGATCGCCATGCACCGGCCGGGCAGGGGTATTGGAAACGGCTGCCCATGCATCGCGCAGGCAGGGCACGATCTGGCTGGGCAAGGCGCTGAGATTGATGTCACCGCTGCGGGTCTGGCTGACGAGGTTCGGCAGCGTGCAAAAGCCGGGGCGTTGCGGCAGCGGCGGGCAGGCAGCGTGAAAAGCGCGGATGCGCGGCGCAAAGGCGGCCATGTCGGCGGATTGGGCCGCGCGGCCATCAACCCATCGCTCTATGGTCCAGCCTTGGTCGTGGAGGTGGCCGGAGAGGGCGTGTTGCAGGGCTGGGACAAGGAACCCTGCGGCGCGGGCGGCGTGGTGCAGGGGGACAAGCCACTGCAACTGCGCCTCGGTCCGGCGGGTCGATTTGGCGACGACGGGGCCGTGTGGACCGTCGCAGAGCCAGACCGTATTGCGGTGGCCGCCTTTCAGCAGTCGCCTCGGGTGCAGGCCAAGGGCGGCAGGTGGTGGCACCGGTCCGGTTACCGGAGCAGTCACCGCCCGTGTCCGGTGCCCTGCAAGACGCCATGTTCCATCGCGTAGCGGGTGAGGCCAGCAGTCGAGGCGATGCCAAGCTTGCGCTTGATGTTTTTGCGGTGGGTTTCCACGGTGCGCACCGAGATGTCGAGCGACTGAGCCACCTCTTTGTTGGACCGCCCCTGTGCCAGTTCCAGCAGAATGGTCTGTTCGCGGCTGGTCAGCGGCTCGCGCCGGTCTTCGCCTGCCGGTTTCAGGCTTTCGCTGGCCCCGGTGCACAGGTATCGGCGGCCCTGCATGACGGTATCGATGGCGAATTTCACTTCCTCGGTTGGCACGTCCTTGAGCAGGTATCCCATTGCGCCATGGCTGAGCGCAGTAGAGATATATTCGGGGCTGTCGTGCATGGACAGGATAAGGATGCGGGTATCGGGGCGGCGTTCAAGGATGATCTCGGTAGCCGCAAGACCGCTGACCTGAGGCATGTTGAGGTCGAGCAGGATCACATCTGGGTCCAGTTCGGCCACCCGGTCGATCGCATCGCGCCCATTGCACAAGGTGCCGACGACGTGGATATCGTCATATGTCTCAAGGATGGCGCAGATGCCTGCGGCCACCATCGGGTGATCATCAACGATCAGAACGCGGGTTCGGGATTGGTGTGTCATGCCTGCGCCTCTGCGGTTCCTGTGGGGGGCAACATATGGGACAGCGGCACCTGCGCCTCGATCAACGTGCCGGTCCGGGTAGAAAGAACCCGAAGGGTGCCGTCAAGCTGTTCCATGCGTTCGGCCATGTTGCGCAGCCCAAGTCCGTCGCGACGGTCGGGTGGCATGCCGTGGCCATTGTCTTCAATCCGCACGACCGCGCCCGCCTTGGTTCCGCGCACCAGCATTTTGACGCTGGTCGCGCCCGAGTGGCGTTCGATATTGGTGAGTGCTTCCTGGGCTATGCGGTAAAGCGCGATCTTGGCTTCGGGATCAAGCCGATTTCGGAAGGGGTTTGTCACATAGTCAACGGGAATACCGGTGCGGCGGCCAAACTCTTCGGCGAGGGATTGCAAAGCGGGGCCAAGGCCAAGATCATCCAGCACACCGGGGCGCAAATCGCGGCTGATGCGGCGTACTTCCTGAATCGCGCCGTTGAGGTTGTCGATGCCCTGTCCAAGGCTTTCCCCGGCGCGGGCGTCGCCTTTGGTCAGGCGACGACGGGCGAGTTCAAAAGTGTAGCGCACGCCGACAAGGATCTGGCTTATGCTGTCATGAAGTTCGCGCGCGACGCGGCCGCGTTCCTCTTCTTGCGTGTCAAAGATGCGCTGGGTCAGGGCCTTGAGCTTTTGATCGGCCACACGGCGCTCGCGCAGGTTGAGGATCAGGCCAGACAGGAACACGGCCAGAATCGACGCAGCAGTGATGGCACCGATATACAGGAACGTGCGGGTGATGCGGCTTTCGGTTTCAGCGCGTGCCGCTGCCACAGATGTCAGCACATCGTCGATGAACACGCCAGAGCCGATGGCCCAGCGCCAGTCCTGCAGGCCGATGACATAGGTGATCATCCGACCATCGCGTCCCGTCGAGGGCTTTGGCCAGACATAAGTATGAAAACCAGAACCCTGACGAGCCGTGGCGATAAGCTGGTCCACGACCGGTGTCCCTTCGGAATCGCGCAGCCCCGCCCAATTCTTTTCGATCAGCCATGTCTGCCGCGGGCTGACAATATTGCGCCCGTCATAGTCGTACACAAAGAAGAAGCCGTCGCTGCCATAAGTCATTGCGGCAAGGATTTGTGCGACACGGGTTTTGGCGATCTGGTCATCCGGCAGGGCATTGCCATAGATCGGACCAAAGGCTGTGCGGGCGATCGACAGGTAATTCTTCAGCTCAGCACGCTTGGTGGCGATCAGTTGCGCCTCCAGCACCGCGATTTCGCGCTCGGACATCTGGCGGGCTTCCCGGGTGACCAGAAAGGACAGCAGCGCCATAGCAACGACCAATGGAACCGTCGCCAGAAGGAAGACCTTCTGGGTGTAGCTCAGCCTTGGCCTGTCACGGTGGCGACCCGCCATGCGCTTTCCTTCCAAACATTGCGGGCAGAGTGCGGATTGATTCTGCGGGGGTCAACCAGTGGGTCGGGTTTTGTGGGCGATGCGTATGGTTTGACGACGGAAATATGCAATTCTGGCCCGCCCTCTGCGTAGTAGTAGGTATTTCCGTTTCCGCGTCCTATGGCTAGGGTTCCGCCACCGCGGTGGTGGAGGCCATCCAGCGGGTCACTAATTTTCCGGGAGGATTTTGCCGATGGACCGTCGTTCCTTTTTGACAAAGGCTGCGCTTGGGGGCGCAACCGCTGCTGCCGCGACCGCGCTGGCCGCACCGATGTATGCGCAGGGCAAGCGTACGCTGACCCTGGTCACGACCTGGGGTCGCGGGTTGGCAGGGGTGCATGACAGCGCGCAACGCTGCGCCGACCAGATCACGGCGCTGACCGATGGGCAGCTGACGGTCGATCTGAAGGCGGCTGGCGAGCTGGTCGGAGCGTTCGAGGTGTTCGATGCCGTGACCTCTGGCCAGGCCGACATGTATCATGGGGCAGACTACTATTTTGTGGGTCAGCATCCGGCCTATGCCTTCTTTACAGCTGTGCCGTTCGGGATGACGGCCCAGGAGCTTGCCAACTGGTATTATCAGGATGGCGGCATGGCTCTGCACGACGAGCTGGGCCAGATCTTCGGGATCAAATC
>JBKBOF010000138.1:0-7957 GCA_046294955.1 Paracoccaceae bacterium | reverse complement strand
CGCTGATCAAGCAGGGCAAGGACATCGTCCTGCTGTTGCGGCTTGGTGTCGCGCATCACCGCCAGTTCACGCTCCAACTGCGCAACCTCGCGGCTTTTCGTGCTGGCCACGGCACGATGCTTGTGTTCACGGAACCATTCCCAGACAAAACCGATCAACACGCCCGAAATGATGCTGGCAAAGATCACGGCATAGAGGGGCAGATCAATCTGCCACCCGAAGCCTGCAAAAGACGAGATGTCATCCGGCAACGCCTTCAGCGTCACCACCGACCGGTTGGCGAGCGCAACAGTCAGCAGAACGATGGCAAGCACGGCAAGCAGCGCATAGCGCAGATAGCGGATCATCGTCGAAGCCTCCGGATACTACGGGTTACAAACTAAGTATCGGTGCTGGGACGTGCGGGCGCAAGAGCCTGACGCGGCCCTTTGGCTTCAGCCTTTACCGTTCAGCCGGTCGCGCAGCAATTTACCCGTCTTGAAGAACGGGACTTTCTTGTCCTCGACCTCGACCGCCTCGCCAGTGCGGGGGTTGCGCCCGACACGCGCGTCGCGCGACTTGACCGAGAACGCACCAAAGCCGCGCAATTCGACGCGGTCTCCCTTGGCCAGTGCCTCGATGATCTCTTCGAAGACTGTGTTCACGATGCGCTCGACATGGCGCTGTGTCAGGTGCGGATTTTCATCCGCGATTTTCTGGATCAGTTCCGAACGGATCATCCGAAGTGTCCCCCCTGTGGCCGGTTTGCGATCTGGTCAGCCATCCGCCGCCGCCACGTTGATTATTGTGCCCCGACTATAGGCAAAAAAAATCGCGTCACACAAACAAAAAGGCTGGATTCCCCGTGCCATACCAAAAGGCCCCGCCTTTCGGCGGGGCCTTTCCTCCCCAAACCGGGGTAAAGTCTTAGTTCTTGTCACCTTTCAGCGCCGCGCCGAGGATATCCCCCAGCGATGCACCCGAATCGGACGAGCCATACTGCTCGACCGCTTCCTTCTCTTCGGCGATCTCCCGGGCCTTGATCGACAGGCCAAGGCGGCGGGTTTTCGGGTCGATGTTCGTCACGCGCACATCCACCTTGTCACCAACCGAGAACCGCTCGGGGCGCTGGTCGCCACGATCACGCGACAGGTCCGAACGGCGGATGAACGACTTGGCGCCGTTATACTCCACCTCGACGCCGCCCTCTTCGATCGCGGTCACTTCGACCGTTATCACCGAGCCGCGCTTCACACCGTCAACCGCATCGGTGAAGTTGTCTTCGCCCAGCGCCTTGACCGACAGCGAGATGCGTTCTTTCTCGACATCGACTTCCGACACCGAGGCTTTGACCACGTCGCCCTTGCGATAGTTGGCAATCGCGTCTTCGCCACGCTGGTCCCACGACAGGTCGGACAGGTGAACCATGCCGTCGATATCGTTGTCCAGACCAACGAACAGACCGAATTCAGTGATGTTCTTGACTTCGCCCTCGATGACCGAACCAACCGGGTTGTTCTCGGCGAACACTTCCCACGGGTTGCGCTGGGTTTGCTTCAGGCCCAGTGACACACGGCGCTTGGCGGAGTCGATTTCCAGCACCATGACGTCGACTTCCTGCGAGGTCGAGACGATCTTGCCGGGGTGCACGTTCTTTTTGGTCCAGGACATTTCCGAGACGTGAACCAGACCTTCGACACCCGCTTCCAGCTCAACAAAGGCACCGTAGTCAGTGATGTTGGTCACGCGGCCCTTGTGGACAGATTGCAGCGGATAGGCGCGTTCCACCGCATCCCACGGATCTTCCTGCAACTGCTTCATGCCCAAGCTGATGCGGTGGGTTTCCTTGTTGATCTTGATGACCTGCACTTTGACAGTCTCACCAATGGCAAGGATTTCCGACGGGTGGTTCACACGGCGCCAAGCCATGTCGGTCACGTGCAGCAGGCCGTCAACGCCACCCAGATCCACGAATGCACCGTATTCGGTGATGTTCTTGACCACACCGTCGACCGTCTGGCCTTCGGTCAGGTTGCCGATGACCTCGGCGCGCTGTTCGGCACGCGATTCTTCCAGGATGGCACGCCGCGACACGACGATGTTGCCACGGCGACGGTCCATTTTCAAAATCTGGAACGGCTGCTTCAGACCCATCAACGGGCCTGCGTCACGCACCGGGCGCACGTCAACCTGGCTACCGGGAAGGAAGGCCACAGCACCGCCCAGATCGACAGTAAAGCCACCTTTGACACGGCCAAAGATCGCGCCATCGACGCGGGTTTCAGCGGCATAAGCTTTTTCCAACCGGTCCCAGGCTTCTTCGCGCTTGGCTTTTTCACGGCTGATCTGGGCTTCCCCGCGGGCATTTTCCACGCGGTCCAGATAAACCTCGACTTCATCGCCGACATTGATGTCGGGCAACTCGCCGGGGTTTGCGAATTCTTTAAGATCGATGCGGCCTTCCATCTTGTAGCCGACGTCGATGATGGCCTGGCCCGCTTCGATCGCGATGACCTTGCCTTTGACAACCGATCCCTCTTCGGGGGTGTCAATTTCGAAGCTTTCCTTCAACAGGGCTTCGAAGTCTTCCATGGTAGCTTTAGCGCACATATGCAGTTTGTCCTTTTTCGTGGTTTTCTGGCCTTGCGGTTGGCTCCGCCGGTCTTTGGATGGCCCCGCCGGAAACACGCCTGAAGCCGGAGAACCGGCGCAGACGACTCCTATCGGGATGGGGGCCTATAGCCCGTTCGCGCCTTTGTGGCAAGGGAAAGGCGGCTTCCATAGCCGGAAACCGCCCCAATCCATGCCGTCGCGGCCCTGTTACAGGTCAGGCGACTTTGGTCACCATTTCCGCCATCGGCTTGCGTACTTTCTTCATGCCCAGAAGCCAATCACCGTCCGCAGCACGATAGCCAAGCGGCAAAAGCGTCACCGACCGCAGACCGCGCGCGCGCAAGCCAAGGATGTCGTCCACCTTGGCCGGATCAAAACCTTCCATCGGAGTTGCATCCACTTCTTCGAAAGCGGCTGCGGTGACACCAATGCCAAACGCGATATAGGCCTGTCGCGCCGCATGCTCGAAATTTTCGTCAGCGCTTTGAGCCAGCACCCGGGCCTTAAGACCGTCATAGTAATCCGCCACTGCGCTGCGCGGAATATCGCGTTCCGCCACCACCTGATCGACCACGGCATCAATGCGCTCGGCGGTATAGTTGTCCCATGCGGCGAAAACCAGCACATGGCTGCCGTCAGAAATTTGCGCCTGACCGAACGCCGCTTCGCGCAGTTTGGCTTTCACGTCCGGATTGGTGACAACAATCACCTCGAACGGCTGCAGGCCGCTGGACGTGGGCGCAAGCTGGATGGCTTCCAGAATACGGTCCACCTTGTCTTGCGGAACGGCTTTGGACGGATCCATCTTCTTGGTGGCATAGCGCCAATTCAGTTTTTCCTGCAACATCTTGAAAATGCCTTTCTTGGGATGGCCAGGTTTTTGGCGATACCGGTTATCTTCTTAACTTCAATGTAGGACATGGCACCGCGAATCCAAAGTGCAGCGGCGCACAGAGGCTGTTCAGATCTTTTGGTTCAAACGTGCCCGAACAATTTCCAACGCGTGGGCGACCGCTCGTTCGACCGGCATCTGCGACGTATCGACGATGATGGCATCGACAGCCGGTTTCAAAGGGGCATCTGAGCGGTTCATGTCACGATCATCACGCTCTCTGACCTCGGTCAGGACGGTGTCCGGGTCGCCCCCTACCTCCAGCCAGCGGCGGTGCGCCCGCACTTCGGGGCAGGCGGTGATATATAGCTTCACCTCGGCTTCGGGGCAGATCACCGTGCCGATGTCGCGGCCATCCAGTACCGCGCCCCCCTCGCGCCGGGCAAACCGGCGCTGAAAGGACAGCAGCGCCGCCCGAACCTCGGGAATGACCGCAACCCGGCTTGCCGCCTGCCCCGCCTCCAGCGTGCGCAGATCATCGCGGGCGAGATCGTCAGCCGTCAGCATCCGGGCCGCGTCAATCGGATCGCCGCCCTTAACGCCGACCGCGCGGTAAAGCGCGCCGGTGTCCAGATGGGCAAACCCGAACGCCTCGGCCACCGCGCGGCTGATCGTGCCCTTTCCCGCCGCAGCAGGCCCGTCGATGGCGACTGTAAAGATCATCGGTTGCACCTTTTCACTTGCGCCAAGGTCTGGGGCAGATTTGCAAGGACACCCGCCTGTCACGCCCGCCGGATTGCGCCGCCAAGGCCATTCATCAGCCCTTCGAAAATCGGAAACGACGTCGTGATGGGCGAAGCGTCATCGACCGAGATCGGGGCTTGCGACGCCATCCCGGCCACAAGGAACGCCATGGCAATCCGGTGGTCCAGGTGGGTAGCACAGGTCGCACCCCCCGGCATCCCGCCCGCCCCCATGCCATGGACGATCAGCGTATCCTCGTCCTCCTCCACGCGCACGCCGCATGCTTCCAGCCCACGCGCCATGGCGTCGATTCGGTCAGATTCCTTCACACGCAGTTCCTTCACCCCCCGCATCACCGTCTTGCCCGACGCAAAGGCCGCGACCACCGACAGGATCGGGTATTCGTCGATCATCGACGGCGCGCGGTCGGGCGGCACCTCGATGCCCGTCATGTCCCCGGAAAATCGCACGCGCAGGTCCGCCACCGGCTCCCCCCCTTCGGTGCGGGGGTTTTGAAACTCGATCTCGGCCCCCATTTCAGACAGGGTCAGATACAGCCCGTTGCGGGTCAGGTTCTGGCTGACACCTGGCACCATGATGTCAGACCCTTCGACGATCAGTGCCGCACAGGTGGGAAATGCGGCCGAGGACGGATCGCGCGGAACGGCCACAGTCTGGGGCCGCAGGTCCGGCCGGCCTTTCATGGTAATGACCTGACCTGCGGAAGTGCGCTCTACCGAAAGCTCTGCGCCAAAGCCCTGCAACATCCGCTCTGAATGATCACGGGTCGGTTCTTTTTCGATCACCACAGTTTCACCCGGCGCGTTCAACCCCGCCAACAGAACCGCAGACTTCACCTGCGCGGAAGCAACCGGCAAAGCATAGCGCACCGGCACCGGATGGGCAGCCCCTACCACCGTCATCGGAAGTCGCCCCCCCTTGCGCCCGTAAGCCTGCGCTCCGAACAGGCTGAGCGGGTCCGTCACGCGACCCATAGGGCGTTTGCGCAAGGATGCATCGCCGGTGAAGGTTGCGGTCATGGCCGTCGTGGCCATTGTGCCCATGATCAGTCGGACCCCGGTGCCCGAATTGCCGCAATCGATCACATCCGACGGCTCGGCAAACCCACCGACACCCACGCCATGCACCGACCACGCGCCCGGTGCGTGATGGTCCACAATCGCCCCGAAGGCGCGCATCGCCTTGGCCGTATCCAGCACATCCTGACCTTCAAGAAGGCCGGTGATCTTGGTTTCACCCACCGCCATGGCACCGAAAATCAGCGCCCGATGCGAAATCGACTTGTCGCCTGGCACGGCGGCCGTGCCTGTCAGCGGGCCGCATTTTGCGGAAGTCATCGGTTGCGCGTCGCCATGGCCAGACATCATGATCTCCGTAAAACTGATCGCCCGCCTGATAGCGCAAGCAGGGACGGCGGTCTATGGGCGGTTGTTGGTGGCGCCGCCCGACCGGTTCCGTCGCATGGCGCCCGGACGGGCTTGGCTACGGCCTTGGGCCTAACCGATGCGGCGGAAGGTCAGATAATGCGGTGCGCGGCCTTCGCGCAGCGCCTTTTGTTCGTATCGGGTGGATATCCAGTCGTCCCATGCGGCCCCCTGCCCGGTTTGGGCAGTCAGTTCGAAACCCGCTTTCGGCACTTCCTCCAGCGTCTGACGGACGTAGTCGGGAATGTCAGTCGACACGCGGAATTCGGCGCCCTGCTTCATCACCCGCGCCAGCAGCGCCAGATAGCCCGGCGTGACGAACCGGCGGCGATGATGGCGGGCCTTCGGCCACGGGTCAGGGTAGTTGAGAAAGACCTTGTCCACAGATGCCGTCGGCAGCACATCGAACAGATCCCGCGCATCGCCGGGATGAATCACCAGATTGCGCACCTCTGCCTGACGTATCTTGCCCAAAAGCATGGCAACCCCGTTGACGAAGGGCTCACAGCCGATCAGGCCGATCTCAGGGTAACGGGCGGCCATGTGCACCAGATGCTCGCCACCGCCAAATCCTACCTCCACCCAGACCGGGCGCGGGGTCGCAAAGATTGTCGTCACATTCAGAGGCGCACGCGACGGATTCTCCCACGCGGCCACGCCCTGCAGACGCAGGCTTTCCAGATCACGGGCCAAATAGTCCTTCTGACTGGCGCGCAGCGTCTTGCCATGCACCCGGCCATAAAAGTTGCGACGTTCCGATGGTTCGGTCATGCCCGTGATCCCGGTCGTTCCTGTGCCGCGCCTCTTGTCAGGATGGGGATTGCAGGTCAAGCCTTGGCCAAACAATCGGCATGGGCCTTAACCCTCAGGACCGGGAAATTCAGCGCGCCTTGGCAGAGGCGCGCCGCAGATCCGTCAGACCGCCTTTTTCAAAGCCTCGGTCAAATCGGTCTTTTCCCAACTGAATCCGCCATCCGCTTCGGGGGGGCGGCCAAAGTGACCGTAAGCCGAGGTGCGGGAATAGATCGGCCGGTTCAGATCAAGATGCGTGCGGATGCCGCGCGGTGTCAGATCCATGCATTCCGCAACGGCGCGTTCGATTTGGGAAGCTTCCACCTGTCCGGTGCCGTGCGTGTCCACATAGATCGACAGCGGCTTTGCCACACCGATGGCGTAAGAAACCTGCAACGTGCAGCGGTTCGCCAAACCAGCGGCCACCACATTCTTGGCCAGATAGCGCGCCGCATAGGCAGCCGAACGGTCCACCTTGGTCGGGTCCTTGCCCGAAAACGCGCCGCCACCATGCGGGGCCGCCCCACCGTAGGTATCGACGATGATCTTGCGCCCCGTCAGGCCCGCGTCGCCATCCGGCCCGCCGATGACAAAAGTGCCAGTCGGGTTCACGTGCCATTCGGTTTTCTTGGTGATCCAGCCTTCGGGCAGGATCTCGCGGATATAGGGTTCCACGATGCCGCGTATCACCTTCGAGGTCTGCCGTTTCGACGTGTGCTGGGTTGACAGCACGATCGACGTCACCTCAACCGGCTTGCCATCCTCATAGCGCAGCGAAAGCTGGCTTTTCGCATCGGGGCCAAGAGTTGGCTCGGTCCCCGATTTGCGCACCTCGGCCAGACGGCGCAGGATCGCGTGGGCGTAATGGATCGGCGCGGGCATGTAGTCAGCCGTCTCGCGGGTGGCATAACCGAACATGATGCCCTGATCGCCGGCCCCGTCCCGGTCCACGCCCTGCGCAATGTGCGCGGACTGTTCGTGCAAATAGTTGTGGATCTTGATCTTTTCCCAATGGAACTTCTTCTGCTCGTAACCGATGTCTCGGACGCAATCGCGCACGATCCCGTCGATGCGATCCATCATGGCATGAGTCTTGTCCTTGCTGGACAATCCCACTTCGCCCCCCACGACCACGCGATTGGTTGTCGCAAACGTTTCGCAGGCAACACGGGCGTTGGGTTCCTCGGTCAGAAAGGCATCGAGGATGGCATCCGAGATCCGGTCACAGACCTTGTCCGGATGCCCCTCGGAAACGGATTCCGAGGTGAAAACATAGTTCTTGCGGCTCATGGGGTAGTGCTCCATTTGGGTTATCCCCGTCACGCCAGGAAGCCGTTGTGACGGTTCGATGCGGTTGCCTAGACCCAACCTGATCGCGCGTCAAGCGACCCGTCGCCGCGAGCCAGTCAGCGCCAGTGCGAAAAGACAGGCCAAAATCAGAAGCGTCGGCCATTCCCCCCAGCGGGCATAAGGTGTGGGCTCCAAAGCCCCTGGCACAACCGGCACATCCAGATATCCCGCAATGCCAAACGGCAAGTCCTGAACAACCCGG
>JBKBOF010000137.1:0-7993 GCA_046294955.1 Paracoccaceae bacterium | reverse complement strand
GACACCACCGCAAGAGCATCGCGGTTCGCCATGCCGATGGAAAACAGACGGTGTGCCATGGCATAGGTTGCGGCCCCTGCCGGCGCGGCCGTGGTGCCCGACTCGAGGGTTGGTCCGGGGGTGCTTTGGGCCAAGGCGAAAGGGGCCAGAAACAAAGTGGCAAGGGCGGTCGGCAAAGGAACTTCATGGGGCTTTCTGATATCGGTCTTGTCACGGGTCACTCCATCCGGCGGTTGGGCAGTCCACTTTTCCGTGCATGTCCTTTGAACGCCGTCCATGCCTCGGCTTGTGCCCAGCCCGCAACCCGATAAAGCTGCCCTGACAGGAAAAGGGATGCGCATGGTGATCGAATTGAACACGCTGGCCGATGTGCTGGCTTTGCGCTTTGACGATATTATCGATGTGCGCGCTCCATCGGAATATGCCGACGATCATTTGCCGGGGGCGATTTCCCTGCCCGTTCTGGATGACGAAGAGCGCGCGCGTGTTGGCACGATCTACAAGCAGGTTTCACCGTTTGATGCGCGCAAGATCGGTGCTGCACTGGTGGCCAAGAACGCGGCGGCGCATCTGCAAGGCCCCTTGGCGGATCGCCCAGGTGGATGGCGACCTTTGGTCTATTGTTGGCGGGGGGGGCAGCGGTCGGGGTCCTTTGCCACCATTTTGTCGCAAATCGGGTGGCGGGTCGAAGTGATCAAGGGGGGCTACAAGGCATGGCGCCGGCTGGTGGTCGAGGCGTTGTATGACCAGCCATTTCCCTGTCAGGTGATTGTGCTGGATGGCAATACCGGAACCGCCAAAACAGAAGTGCTGACACATTTGGCCACGTTGGGTGTTCAGATGATTGATCTGGAAGGTCTGGCGCAGCATCGTGGGTCGTTGTTTGGCGCGGTGGGGCCGCAGCCGTCACAGCGGGCTTTTGAAGGCCGCCTTGCGCTGGCCATCGCCCGGTTGGACCCCGCACGACCCGTCGTGGTAGAGGCTGAAAGTTCCAAGATCGGAGAGTGTCGCCTTCCGCCGCGCCTGTGGCGCGCGATGGTTGCGGCGCCGCGCATCTCGATCAGTGCCCCGCTGGACGCCCGTGCCCGCTATCTCACCCAAGCCTATGCAGATATCGTCTCGGATCCTGGCCGTCTGGATGCGGTTCTGTTGCGACTAAAACCCAGCCATGCGGCCGAGGTGATTGCACGATGGCAAGCCATTGCCAAAGCCGGGATGTTCATCGATCTGGCTGCCGATCTGATGCAGTACCATTATGACCCGCGCTACGCCAAGCACCGCGCCCGGATGACGAACCCGACAACCGAGATCGCAACGCAAAGTCTTGATCCCGACGATATTCACGCCCTGGCTCAGCAAGTGGCGCGGGCGGTGTTGCAGGGCTGATGAACCTTGGACCTTTGGGTCAGCGTGCGGCCATCCGGGCCGGGGCTGACGTGACATGACCGATCAGCACCGCAGCTTCGCCCGCACGTTCCATCTCGACCAGAATCGGGCGCAGCCATGCGGGTGGCACCGTGACAAGCAGGCCGCCACAGGTTTGGGGATCGAACAGCAGGTCCAGTCGCGGACAGGTGGGGCCGTCAACAAGCCAATCCAAGGCGGCGCGGTTTGACGGGGCCAGTGTCGAGGCGATGCCTAGCGCTGCCAGAGCCTCGGCGCCCGGCAAGATCGGCAGAGCGGACAGGGACAGGTCGGCACCAAGACCCGCAGGCGCAAGCATCTCCCACAGGTGGCCAGCCAGCCCGAACCCGGTCACATCGGTCATGGCGCTGGCCTGCGCGCGCAGGATGGCAGACGCAGGGCCAAGAGGCTGGACCATGCTGGCGATACAGGCGGCCCATATTTCGCCCATCATCAACCCGCCTGTTGCATCTGGCTTGGGCCGGGCCAAAGCCATTTCAGCGGCCAGAATGATGCCGGTGCCAAGAGGCTTTGTCAGTAGAATCGCATCACCGGGGGCCGCACCCGCCTTGGTGTGCGCGGCATCTGTCACGCCCGTGACCGTAAAGCCGATCGACAGCGTGTCGCCCACTGAAGAATGACCACCCACAATGTCGGCTCCGGCCGCACGGAACACCGTTGCTGCGGCCTGCATCACCTCGGCCAGCATGTCGGCCTGCAAAGTGTTGGACAGGCGGGGCAGGGTGATCTGGGCCAAAGCGGCTTGCGGGTCGGCTCCCATGGCCCAGATGTCGCCCAAGGCATGAATGGCAGCCATCCGCGCCATCAGGGCGGGATCTTCGCAAAAGGCACGCAGATGGTCAGTGCTGATGACCTGAAGTTGCCCTCCGATGCGCAGTATGGCTGCGTCATCGCCGCGCCCGGATAGAACATCGGCGCGGGCCGGTGCCGGCATGTCTGCAAGCGCCGCTTGCAGCGCCCCCGCCCCGACCTTCGCGCCGCAGCCGCCACACATCGGCTTGTCGCCCATGGCCTCGGGCATGCCCTTGGCGTGTGGGTGTGGCAGCGCCGGTTTGGCCATCGCCGGATAGTCGCCAAATTTGGCCATGAACGTCTGGTCGATCCGGTCTTTCAGTTTCCACAGCCATGCGCCCCCGCTGCGCAGACCGAACTTGTCAGCCACAGCCGTCTTGTCCCCGATCGAGATCAGTTTGAGATAGTCCCGCTGCGGCCGATAGTGCTGCATCACACCTTCGCTGACTGCCGCGCGCAGGTTATGCAGCAGGACGGGGGCTTCGCGGACGGCAAACACCCCGGCCTTGGGGCGCGGTGCATGGGTCAGGTGCGCACAGTCGCCCACCGCAAAGATTGCAGCATCCGAACTTTGCAGCGTTGGCCCGACTTCGACAAAGCCATCGGTCAGGGCAAGTCCGGTGTCTTTCAGCCATCCCTGTGGCCGAGCACCCGCGACCGATAGGGTAAAGTCTGATGCCAGCCGCTGGCCATTGGTCAGCAACACCGCATCGGCCATGACCTGCGCTGCACTGACATCGATCAACAGGGTGATCCCGTGATCGCGCAAGGCGGCAAGCAGGGTTTTGCGCGTCCCGTTGGCAATGCCGGGCAGGGCGCGCGGGCCGCGTTCAATCAGCGTGATCTGCGGTGTCTTGCCCAGACTACGCAACCGGTGCGCAGAGGCCAGCGCCAGTTCTACCCCACCGACGCCCGCGCCAATGATCGTAAGGTTTGGAGATGTCCCGCATGACGCAACAAAGGCCTCCCAACGCGCGGCATAGGCCCCAAGCGGTTTGGCCGCAGCGCCATGTTCGACGTATCCCCGCACGTCAGGCAGGTCTGAAGCTATTCCGATGTCGATCGAGGCCACATCATAGCGTAACCGACGCCCGGAGGTCAGGATGATCTGCCCGAGCGCGCGATCAATGCCACAGGCGCGGTCAAGGATCACCCGCGCCCCGGCAAATCGGGCCAAGCGCACAAGATCGATCATCAGCGCATCGCGCGTGTAGTGGCCCGCAATCGCCCCCGGCAGCATCCCCGTATAGGGTGCCACGGGACCGGGATTAATGACCGTGATCCGTGCACCCGGCAGCGGATCCATTCCCCACATCCGTAGCACAAGGGCATGGGCATGCCCGCCGCCGATCAGGACAACGTCGCGGGTCAGGGGCAAGGGGGCATTCTGCATCAGATCAATCATCTCACATCATGGCTGTGTGCAACCATACGCGTTAGCCCCGGCAGGGGCGAGGGGGCGCGCCCGGCCAGAACGTCGCGGGAATACAACTTTTGCGGTGCCAAGGTGCTTGCCTGTTCTGCCCGTCGGACGGTAGTCTGCATTCCATGAAGTCACGCACAAGGATCGGCGTTACGCAGACGCAGCGTCTGCAACTGAGCACCGGGCTTCATGCTGCCTTACGGCTTTTGCGTGCCGATGCAGCGGGATTGGCGCGGTATCTTGAAGAACAAGCGGCCGAGACGCCAGCCCTGACGTTGACCCCATCGTTACCTGCGGCGGGAGAATGGTTGCCACGCTGGTCTGGATTTCTTCCACACAGCGGCCCGGATGAGACGGAGCGGCTTGCCGCGCATGGCCCCAGCCTGATGGCCCATGTATCCGATGCCATTGCGTCCCTGATTCCAGCTGGACGCGGGCAACGGATCGCTCTTGCCTTGGCCGAATCGCTTGAACCAACCGGGTGGCTGGGCCGCGACCCGGCGGCAATAGCGGCAGAGCTTGCTGTACCAATGGTCGAGGTCGAAACGGTTCTGGCGCAGCTGCAACAGATTGAACCATCGGGCCTGTTTGCCCGAAACCTTGCCGAATGTCTGCGTTTGCAGGCAGTGGATTCGGGCGAATTGGACCCGACACTCGCCATGATGCTGCGCCGGTTGGATCTGGTGGCATCTGGCGATTGGGCAACGCTTTCCCGGCTGGCAGACGTGTCAGAGGCCGAAATACAGCGCCGCTTTCGCATCATTCGCAGCTTCAACCCCAAACCCGGCACCGCCTTTGGCGCACTGGCCAGTCCGGTACGCGAACCTGACCTGATCGCGCGCCAGGGTGAGGGCGGCTGGATGGTGACTTTGAACCATGCGTCGCTGCCGACGGTGTCCATCGACCCTGATGCCGCAAAGGCCGCGCGGGCGCGCGAAGTCCTCCGGCTGATCGAGAGCCGCAACTCCACCCTGCTGAGCGTAGGGCAGGCAATCTTGGTCCATCAGCGCGACGCACTGGAGCATGGCACAACCGCCCTTCGTCCGCTGACGATGCAGGACGTGGCGACGGTGGTGGGGGTACACAAATCCACTGTCAGCCGCGTGGTGGCGGGAACAGCGGTGGACACCCCGCACGGGACATGGTGGTTGCGCGCCCTGTTTTCGGTAGACATGGGGGCAGATACCGCCGCAGCTGCCCTGCGGGCCAAGTTGGCCCGGATGATCACGGATGAGAACACGGCACTACCGCTGTCGGATGATGCTTTGGCCGAAGCATTGTCGGGCAATGGGGTCGTGCTGGCGCGGCGCACGGTGGCCAAGTATCGCGCCGATCTGCACATTCCACCGGCCCATCGACGGCGGCGTCCGTTGGCCAATACCTAGCGTTGCGATCTAGCGTCGTTTGCGCAGTACCTTGCGCTTCAGCTTGGAATCCTTGGCCGCCGCCTGACCCGGTTTGCGAGGCGCGAACCTTCCCCGTCGTTGCGGGCTTTTGGGCAGTGTGCCCCCCTCGATCGTCAGCAGATCCAACGTGATGCCGCCAGTGACCGGGGTCGCCTCGGCCAACCGCACCGTGACCCGTTGCCCGATGCCGATGGTCATGCCGGTATCGGCCCCGGTCAGGGTCTGGCTGTCCTGATCATAGTGAAAGAACTCGCGTCCGACACTGCGGATCGGGATCAACCCATCGGCGCCGGTTTCATCCAGTTTGGCGAACAGTCCAAAGCGCTGCACGCCAGAAATGCGCCCTGAAAATTCGGCACCCACGCGGTCGGACAAATAGGCTGCCAGATATCGGTCGGTGGTGTCTCGTTCCGCTGCCATACTGCGTCGTTCGGTGTCGGAAATCAGCTTTGCGGTTTCCTCCAGCGACTCCACGTCCTGCACCGACAACCCATCCTTGCCCCAGCCATGCCCGGCAATCAGCGCGCGGTGCACGATCAAGTCGGAATATCGGCGGATCGGCGAGGTGAAATGCGCGTAATTCTGCAAGGCCAATCCGAAATGGCCAAAGTTCTGCGGATGATAATAAGCCTGCGTCATGCTGCGCAAGGTCGAGATATTCAGCAACTCGTCAAACTCGGTGCCCTGCGCTGCCGCCAGCAGCGTGTTCAGATGCCGGGTCTGCAACACCTGCCCTTTGGCAAGCACAAACCCCGAAGCCTCGGCCACCTCACGCAGGCTGTCCAGCTTTTCGGGTGTCGGTTCTTCATGCACGCGGAACAACAGGGGCCGCTTCAGGCGGACCAATTCTTCGGCTGCCGCCACATTGGCAAGGATCATGAATTCCTCGACCAACCGATGCGCGTCAAAGCGTTCCTTGAACGACACCGCCTTGACCTCGCCGGCGTCGGACAATTCGATCTTTCGCTCCGGCAGGTCCAGATCCAGCGGTTGACGCACGGCGCGCGCGAGCTTTGTCGCGGCATAGGCGGCATAGAGCGGCTTCAGCACCGGATCCAGCAGTGGTCCGGTGACCGCATCCGGGGTGCCATCAATCGCCGCCTGCACCTGTTCATAGCTGAGACTGGCGACCGAACGCATGATGCCACGCGCGAAACGGTGGCTGATTTTCGCCCCCTGCGCGTCCAGCCGCATCCGTACGGCCAGACAGGCACGGTCCACATGTTGATGCAGCGAACACAGATCTCCTGACAGCACATCGGGCAGCATCGGCACCACCCGGTCAGGGAAGTAGGTGGAATTGCCGCGTTTGCGCGCCTCGCGGTCCAGAGCGGTTCCGGGCCGCACATAGTAGGCAACATCGGCAATCGCCACCCAGACGATGAACCCGCCGGGATTTCCCGGCTCGCGGTCATGCTCGGCATAGACCGCATCATCGCGGTCGCGGGCGTCCGCCGGGTCGATGGTCAGAAGCGCCAGATCGCGCAGATCCTCGCGGCCCTCTGTGGACGCGGGCTGGGCGCGGTCGGCTTCGGCGATTACCGCATCGGGGAACTGGTCCGGGATACCGTGCTGGTGAATGGCGATCAGGCTGACTGCCCGCGGGCCGGATGGATCACCCAACACCGCAGTGATGCGCGCTTGCGGCAGGCCTATGTTGCGCTTGCCTATCGCCTCACCTTCGACCAACTCGCCGTCCTTGGCTCCAAGGGTCATGTCGCGCCCGACGCGCCATTCCTTGTCCTGTCCCTTGTCGATTGGCACGATGCGACCGCCTTCGGTATGGGCGCGGAACACACCCAAGACCCGCAAAGGATTGGTGCCGATATGGCGGATCAGCCGCGCTTCGTACTGATGGTCCCCGACATCGGCAGGCGACAGGCGGGCAAGGATTCGATCCCCGGCAGCCAAGGCCGGATCGCCCTTTTTAGGGATGAACAGCACCCGCGGCGCGTCGCCTTCGCCCCCCCATTCCATCGGTTTGGCAAAGACATCACCCTGCGCATCCGGCCCGGTGATCACAAGGATCGACACCGGAGGCAGGCTTTCAGGGTCGCGGTAGGTGCGGTCGGTCTTTGCCAGCCGCCCTTCGCCTTCCAATTCCTTAAGAATGCGCTTCAATTCGATCCGCGCGGCACCCTTGATGCCAAAGGCTTTGGCAACATCGCGCTTTGCCCCAAGTCCGGGGTTTTCGGTGATCCATTGCAGGATCTGCTCTTTGGTGGGCATCTGTTCCATGTAAGCAGACCTAGCACGGCGCAGCTGCGCACGAAAGCGGCCACGCAATGGCGCTTTGCACCAATTGCGGCCAGACCTACCAGCGGGTCAGGGCTACTTCGTCTTCATCCTTGGCCGCAACCCATGTGGCGCCATCCGGCCCCAGTTCCTTTTTCCAGAACGGTGCGCGGGATTTGAGGTAGTCCATCAGGAATTCCGCCGCGGCAAAGGCGTCGGCGCGATGCGGGGCGGCAGTCGCGACCATCATGATCGGATCTCCGCCCACCAGATGTCCATGGCGGTGAATCACAAGCGCATCGGTCAGGGACCAGCGCGCCATGGTCTGACCCATGATGGTCGAAATCGCCCGTTCGGTCATGCCGGGGTAATACTCGATCTCCATGGCCGTAAGCGTGCCGCCATTGTCGCGCACCAGTCCCGTAAAGGTGACCACCGCGCCCGCGCCTTTCGCCGACTTGGCAAATGCAGCAGATTCCGCCCCTATATCGAAAGCGTCGCTTTGGACAGACAGGTGCATTTCAGCCCCCGGTCATCGGCGGAAAAAAGGCAACCTCGCGCACGCCCGCAAGCGGCGCGTCGAACGACGACAATTCCTGATCCAACGCCACCCGAAGGCTGGCCAGATCGGCAAAAGCCATGGCGTAGCGGTCTTCCCTTGCCACGAGTTCTGCAATCAGACCAGACACCGTGCTGGCTTGGGTTTCGACCT
>JBKBOF010000136.1:0-8033 GCA_046294955.1 Paracoccaceae bacterium | reverse complement strand
TGCAGGCTTCCTGACGCTGAGTTTTGCGACCATCGGTTTCATCTCGAAACTTCTGGCCGAGGATATCGAGGATATCGATGAAGCGCAGGCCGAGGCGATTCGCGCCACCGGGGCAAGCTGGTGGCAACTGGTGCATTACGCGATCCAGCCGCAGGTGATGCCGCGTCTGATCGGTCTGTCGCTCTACCGGCTCGACATCAATTTTCGCGAAAGTGCCGTCATCGGCATTGTCGGCGCGGGCGGCATCGGGGCCACGCTGAACACCGCCATCGACCGCTATGAATATGACAGCGCCGGGGCGATCCTGTTGATCATCATCGCCATTGTGATGGTGGCTGAATATTCCTCGTCCTATCTGCGGAAGTTCCTGCAATGACCCATTTTCCCGACACCTGGGCCTTCCGCAGCCCGCGCACCCGATTGGCAATCTGGTTTGGCTGGCTTTGCCTTGTCGCGCTGTTTGTCTATTGCTGGCAGGTCATGACGGCCAACACCATCTGGATGTTCATCTGGGATGCGCCGCGTCAGGCAGCCGACATAGGCGACCGGATGTTCCCGCCGCGCCTGTCCTATTTGCCCGAGTTGTTGAAGCCGCTGTGGGATACGCTGAACATGGCGACGCTGGGCACGTTGTTGGGTGTGATCCTGGCCGTGCCGGTGGCGTTTCTGGCCGCACGCAATACCAGCCCCGCTGTCTTGGTCCTGCGCCCCTTGGCGCTTTTCATCATTGTGGCGTCCCGCTCGATCAACTCGCTGATCTGGGCGCTTTTGCTCGTGGCCATCCTTGGACCGGGCCTCTTGGCGGGAATTATTGCCATCGGGCTGCGTTCGATCGGGTTCATTGGCAAATTGTTGTACGAGGCGATCGAGGAAACCGACATCCGGCAGGTTGAGGCGATCACCGCTACCGGTGCCAGCCCGGCGCAGATGCTGAATTATGCCATCGTGCCACAGATCATGCCAGCGTTTTGGGGCATCACCGTGTTTCGCTGGGACATCAACATCCGCGAGAGTGCCATCCTTGGTCTCGTCGGTGCGGGGGGGTTGGGTCTGAAATTGCAAGCGTCGCTCAACGTGCTGGCCTGGCCGCAAGTTACGATGATTCTGCTTGTTATTCTGGCAACTGTGGTAGTGTCAGAATGGATTTCACACAAAGTCCGCAGCGCCATCATCTGATCAAACCGCCACGCAAACCGCATACATCAACCGGAGACTGACAACATGACCAGAAGATTCGCCCTGATTGGCGCTACTGCCCTCGCACTGCTGCCCATGGGCGCTTTCGCCCAACCCAAGGAATTGGTGCTTTACTGTTCGGTCGGCGAGGAATGGTGCCGCGCCCAGTCCGAAGCTTTCGCGCGCGAAACCGGAATCAATGTCCTGATGACGCGCAAATCAAGCGGAGAAACCTTTGCACAGATCAAGGCCGAGGAAGGCCAGCCGCGCGGCGATGTGTGGTGGGGCGGCACCGGCGACCCGCATCTGCAAGCGGCGCAGGAAGGGCTGACCGAAGAATACCGCTCGCCCATGCTTGCCGAACTGCAGCCGTGGGCCGTGACACAGGCCGAAACCGCGGGCTACAAGACAGTCGGCATCTATGCTGGTGCCTTGGGCTATGGCTTCAACTCCACCATGGTCACAGAAAATCCACCCGCCTGTTGGGCCGACCTGCTGGATGCGCGCTTTGCCGATGACATTCAGGTGGCCAATCCCAACTCGTCGGGCACTGCCTATACCATGCTTGCGACGATGGTGCAGCTGATGGGCGAGGATGAGGCGTTTGCCTATCTGGCGAAGCTGCATGCCAACATCAACCAATACACCAAATCGGGCTCTGCCCCGATCCGGGCCGCCGCGACCGGCGAAAGCGCCATCGGCATCGTGTTCATGCATGACGCGGTGGCCGAAACGGTTGGAGGGGCCCCCATCGTGACTGTGGCCCCCTGCGAAGGCACGGGCTATGAGGTCGGGTCGATGTCGCTGATCAAGGGCGGTCCGAACCCCGAGGCGGCCAAAATGTGGTATGATTGGGCGCTGTCGGCAAAGGCCCAGGAAATCGGCGCGACAGCAAAAAGCTTTCAGGTGCCGTCCAATACCAACGCAGCCACCCCACCTGAGGCACCGAAACTGGCCGATATCAAGTTGATCGACTATGACTTCGCCAAATACGGCTCGTCGGAAGTTCGCGCTGCCTTGTTGGCCCGGTGGGACGCCGAGATCGGCGCGCTGCCCAAGTGACGCAGGCGCAGATGGGTCGGATCGGCCTGCACTGGTCCGGCCTTCTGCTGGCCGCGGTTCTGGTCCTGCCCTGGTTCAAGGGCGGGGCCATCTTTGCCTCGGCACTGACGGAGGGCGCGGCGGGTCGGGTCTGGTTGCTGCCGTTGGTGGCGCTGGCTCTGGCTCTGGCCGGGTTGTCTTTGCTATCCCGTGATTGGCGGATCGCTCCGGCCGGGTCCGCACTGGTGGGGGCCGGGCTGGTCTGGCTGATCCTCCAAGGGTTTGGCATCGGGTTGCGCGGGCCTGCGCTGCCGGGGATCAGTCTGCTGTTTCCCACGGCCGCCAACGGTCAGCCGGGGTTCGGCTGGGGGGCATGGATTGCAGGAGTGGCCTTGGTGGGTGCGCTGGCCGAGGTTCTGGCGGCACGCGGGTTTTGCCGGGGCGAGCGCTTTGCGGCGTTTTCAATCGTGGGCATCGTTACGGCACTGACCCTGTTCGTGTTCTATCCGATCCTGAGGCTGGCTGCGGCGGCGTTCATAGCGCCAGATGGCACGTTGTCGGTGATGCCGTTCCTGACCCGCATCACTGCGAGAGATCTATGGACCATCAGCTGCGTGACCGGGGCAGGGCGCTGTGGCGTGGTCATCAATTCTCTGGTCCTCGGCATCCTGTCTGCGGCGTTTGCCACGGCGTTGGGCTTGGCGCTTGCGCTTCTGGTGGCGCGGACCGAGTTTCGCATGAAGCGGTTCCTGCGCGCACTCTCGATCCTGCCGATCATCACACCGCCCTTTGTTGTGGGAGTGGCGATCATCGTGCTGTTCGGGCGTACTGGCGTTATCACGGTCGAGATCGCGGATTGGTTCGGGGTGCGCCCATCGCGGTGGGTGTACGGGCTGCCGGGTATCCTGCTGGCGCAGGTTCTGGCTTTTACGCCGGTGACCTTTCTTGTGATCCTGTCGGCGCTGGAGGCGATCAACCCGACGCTGGAAGAGGCATCGACCACGCTTGGTGCACGGCCCGTCACCACGTTCCGCACTGTCACCTGGCCCTTGCTGCGTCCCGCACTGGCGGCGGCGTTTTTGCTTGCCTTCATCGAAAGCCTTGCGGATTTCGGAAACCCTATTGTGTTGGGTGGCAGCTATGACGTTCTGTCCACAAAAATCTTTTTCGCGGTCGTCGGCGCGCAATACGACCTTGGGCAGGCGGCCACACTGTCCGTCCTTTTGCTGGCGTTGACCGTTGCCGCGTTCTGGCTGCAAACGCGGTGGCTGGGGCGCGCCAGCTATGTCACCGTGACCGGAAAATCTGATGCGGGTCTGGTGGCCCCGGTGCCACCCCTGATCAAGTGGGCGGCAGTGGCGGCGGTTGTGCCTTTCGTTGCGTTCACCGCTGGCGTCTATGCCATCGTTCTCATCGGCGGCTTCGTCAAGGACATTGCCCGAATGGAAATGGCACCCACATTTGGCCACATATGGACGGCATTTTCTTTTGAGATCAATGACCGCGGGTTGCAACTGTTCGGGTCGGCCTGGGACAGCATGATCACTACGTTGTGGGTTTCGGCGCTGTCGGCACCGCTGACCATGGGTATCGGAATCCTGACCGCCTGGCTGATCGCGCGGCAGGATTTCACCGGCAAGCGCGCGTTCGAATTCGGCACGCTGCTGTCCTTTGCCATTCCGGGCACGGTCGTGGGCGTCAGCTATATCGCGGCCTTCAACGTGCCGCCGATCGACATGACCGGTACGATGTGGATTTTGGTGATCTGCTTTGTGTTCCGCAATCTGCCGGTGGGCATGCGGGCAGGAATCGCAGCCCTTGCCCAGATCGACCGCAGCATGGAAGAGGCCAGCCAGACCATGGGCGCGGGCGGTGGGCGGGTGCTGCGTGACGTGGTGCTGCCGCTGATCCGGCCGGCGATTTTTACCGCGCTGATCTATTCCTTCGTTACGGCCATGACCGCTGTATCGGCGGTGATCTTTCTTGTCTCGGCCCGGCACAATATGGCCACGGCCTATATCATGGGGCGGGTCGAAAACGGCGAATATGCATTGGCCATAGCCTATTCCACCGTTCTGATGCTGGTGATGGTGGCCTGTGTGGCGCTGATGAATGTTGCCGTGGGGCGGGCCAAACTGGGGCGGCGCTCGGCGGTGACAGGCACCTCTCAGCCGGCGGAATGAGGGATACATGACCGACGAGACTGCTATCGAATTCCGACGCGTGGTGAAGCGCTATGGCGATGCCACAGCAGTGGCCGGCATCGACCTTGCCATCGGCAAGGGCGAATTGGTGACGTTCCTTGGTCCCTCGGGCTGTGGCAAGACCACTTCGCTGCGGCTGATCGCGGGGCTGGAACTGCCAAGCGAGGGACAGGTGTTCATCGCCGGGCGCGATGTCAGCCGCGACCCGGCCTCGGCGCGCAACGTGGGAATGGTGTTCCAGTCCTATGCCTTGTTCCCGCATATGAGCGTGCTGGACAACGTGGCCTACGGCCCGGTGATCCGTGGGACGCCCAAGGCCGAAGCACAGGCGAAGGCGCGGGAAATCCTTGATCAGGTCGGGCTTTTCGGATTGCACCAACGTCTGCCGGCCGAATTGTCCGGCGGCCAGCAACAGCGTGTGGCAGTTGCCCGCGCCATAGTGCAGCAACCCGATGTGATCCTGTTTGACGAACCCCTATCCAACGTCGATGCCAAACTGCGCCGCAAGGTGCGCGAAGAAATCCGCAGCCTTCAGCGTAGGTTCGGCCTGACTGCAGTCTACGTCACCCATGACCAGGAAGAGGCGCTGGCGGTGTCCGACCGTATCGTGGTGATGGACCGGGGCGGCATTGCACAGGTCGGCACACCAGCCGACCTGTACGAACGCCCGGCAACGCCCTTCATTGCCGACTTCATCGGGGATGCCAACCTGATCCGGGGTGAAGTGGTGCAAGGCCATTTCACCGCCCCCGGTATGCGATTGAATGTGCCCGGCCCAGATGGCGCGGCGACCCTGTCGATCCGTCCCGAGCGCATCACCCTTCTGCCGGGAGGTGTGGATCGGGTGATGACGGCCACCTATCTTGGAAGCCGCATGGAATATGTAATTGCAGCGCAGGTCGGCGAAATGTTGGTGTCGCGCCCGATTACAGAACCGCGCCTGACCACCGGTCAGGATGTCACCTTGCACATCACCCATACCGACGTGTCCCGCGTCGCCTGAGGAACCGCCATGACAGATGCCATCCGTGCCCGCTTTGACCTTGCGTGCCGCCTTGCCACCGACGGCGGGGCGCTGGCCCTGAGCCATTTTAAGAACCGTGACCGCCTGGTGATCGAGGCCAAGGCCAGCCCGCAAGACATCGTCAGCCGTGCCGACCGTGAGGTTGAAGACTTGATCCGACAAGGGTTGCTGGCGGCCTTTCCGCAGGATGCGATCCTCGGTGAGGAAGGTGGCGCGACGTCGGGCGAAAGCGGCTACCTTTGGGTGATCGACCCGATCGACGGCACCTCACCGTTTCTGGCGGGCCTGCCGCATTGGTGCGTGATCATCGCACTTGTGAAGGGCGATGAAACTGTTGCCGCCGTCACCGCGCACCCGCTGTCGGGCGAGATGTTCACGGCGATCCGGGGCTTAGGCGCGTGGGTGAATGACACGCCAATGCGGTGCAACCCGGATCACCGCATCGACAACAGTCTTGTTGCCATCGGCGCCAGCCACCGCACCAATCCCGATCATGTCGCGGGCTTAATCGCCGAACTGATGCGGGTGGGCGGTATCTTTTACCGCAACGGGTCGGGTGGGTTGATGCTGGCGCATGTCGCTGCGGGACGACTGGGAGGTTATTATGAGCCGCACATGAATCCGTGGGATTGTCTGGCAGGAATTCTGATGATCAACGAGGCGGGCGGGCGGGCGCGCCCCGTCAGCGCAGACCCGCGGGGCGGCGTTGTCCTTGCCGCAGCAGATCAGGTCTATCAACCGTTGTGTGTGATTTTGGATAATACTCCGGCACATCGCGCGGTCGATGGAACAGAACTGTCAGGCTCGTGACAGGGACGGTTTGAAAAACCCAACTTGGTTCAGCCTGCGGTCACCCAAGCCACCTCCTGAAATGATGGCAGCGAAACTGGCAGATTACAGGCGCTTCGAATTGGTTTTGACCGACCGACTACCGAACCCGCAACAAGGCGAGCGTGCCTATGGCCATCAGCACAGCCGCCAGCGCAAAGGCGGCGACAGGAGAGGCGACCGTCCACAGTATTCCCACGGCGGAACTGGAGATCAGCTTGCCCGCACCGTTCACCGTGCCAAGCGCGCCATAGCTGGTGGCAAGGGTGTCTTGTGCCACCATTCCAGCGGTGACGGTGGATTCCAGCGCTTCCTGCACTGCCACGTACAGGCCAGCAGCAAAGAACACAGCCCCAAGAAGCCACAGGCTTTCGGTGCCAACCATAAAGGCGGCGGCCATCAGCGCTGCGGTCAAAACCCCTAGCGCATAGCCCGCGATCAGAACGCGGCCTGGCCCCAGCTTGTCAGCCAGAACGCCCACCGGATAGGACGTCACCACCTGCACGACATTGCGCCCGACATACAGCAATCCAGCCACCTGCGCCGCCTGAATGACCCCCATCGACGGGGTCAACAACGTGGTGGCTGCGAGGATCAGCAGGGAATGTGAAAAATCCCCGGTGGCGAAAATCCCGACTGCCCCCAAATAGCGTTTGAACCGGGCGGGCAGTCCCCTGAGCGTCTTAAACAGCCGCAGGCTGGGGTTCGGCGAGTGTTCAGGGTCGCGCACCAGCGTCAGGAAGGCCAGCACCGCCAACAGGCCCGGGATCAGCGTCAGCCAGAACACCATGCGGAACGCGGCGGTCGGGTCGTCCCAGCCAAACCCCTGCGCCCAGCCCAAGAGGGCAATGCCGAGCAATGGCCCAAAGATCGCCCCCAAAGTATCCATCGCACGGTGAAAGCCGAAGGCGCGGCCGCGTGTTTCCGGCGTGATCGCCTGTACGATGATCGCATCGCGCAGCGGCCCGCGCAGCCCCTTGCCGAACCACGACACCATCCGTCCCAGCAGGATCAGCGGCCAGCCCGCGCTGATCGCCAGCAGCGCCTGACCCACCGGCGTCAGGCCATAGCCGATCAGCACCAACGTCTTGCGATGCCCGAATTTGTCGGCAAAGTAACCCGAGAACATCTTGGTAAAGCTGGCGATTGCATCCGCCACCCCTTCGATGATCCCCAGCACGGCGGCGGGCACACCAAGCACCGCCAGGAACCCCGGTAGGATCACCGTCGTCGTCTCATAACAGAAGTCCCCCAGCGCCGAGGTCAGCCCGGCCCCTGCAACGGTGCGGTTGAACCAGCGTTTCGGGGGATTTGTGTCGCCCGATGCTGGCAAATGGGGATCGAAACTGCTCATGTGACTGGGTCTTTTATGAACAAGACGGCACTGCCTTCGTTTACGAACACGGTATACGCCTTTTGCCGCAGCGGAAAAGGATCAAGATGTCGTGCACAGCCCTTGGGCATCTGAGTTGAAGGCGGAGAGGCCTGCCTGCATCCTGCCCCGCGTTCAACGATAAGATGGACGACGGAAAGGGCGCAGCGCTCACTGCGGTCGGTTATGCTATTGATGGACTTCGAACACAAAACGAATATCCAATGTTGAACTGGTGAAATTCGCAGCGCGACCCCCATTGTATCCGATGCTTTTGAGGTCGGTGCGTGCTGCGTGCGCTATTGGCGTCGCCGGGATCGTCTTGGCGCGCGAACTTCCTGCGTGGAGCCTACCAGCAGACTAGACTGACGGGCGATCATCCCAAAAC
>JBKBOF010000135.1:3022-8050 GCA_046294955.1 Paracoccaceae bacterium | reverse complement strand
GGGGGCATTATCGGGATCTTGATGTGTTTCAATGAACAGGGCAGACACGCCAACCGCACAGGCCGCCCGCGCCAACACAGGCGCGAATTGCCGCTGCCCGCCCGAACTGCCGCCAAGCCCGCCCGGTTGCTGCACAGAATGCGTGGCGTCAAACACCACCGGCCAGCCGGTTTCAGCCATCGTCGGAAGTCCACGGAAATCCGTAACCAGAGTGTTATAGCCAAACGACGTTCCCCGTTCGCACAGCATGATCCGCCGATTGCCGGTGCTTTCGACCTTTGCCGCCACATTCTGCATGTCCCACGGCGCCAGAAACTGGCCTTTCTTGATGTTGATCGCCAACCCGGTTTCGCCGGCGGCCAACAACAGGTCGGTCTGGCGGCACAGGAACGCAGGGATCTGCAACACATCCACCGCCTGCGCCGCAAGCGCGCAATGGGCGGGTTCATGCACATCGGTCAACACCGGCACACCGTATTCGGCGCGGATGTCTGACAGGATTCGCAACCCCACATCCACGCCCAACCCCCGGTTGGTGCCAAGGGACGACCGGTTCGCCTTGTCATAGCTGGCCTTGAAAATGAACTTAGTGGCCGTGGGCGCACACGCCTCCAGCAAGCCTTCGCAGATCATCCGGGCATGTGCCGCGCTTTCAAGCTGGCAGGGGCCGGAAATCAGCGCGATCGGGGCGCGCGCGCCGATCGCAATATCGCCCACGGTTACGGTTTGCTGGTCCATCGATCCCTCACATCACGCCAATACGCAAAAGATCATGCAGATGCACAATCCCCACGGGCCGCCCGCCATCGCAGACAAACAGCACACCGATCTTCGATTTGTTCACAGTGGCCAGCGCCTCGGCTGCCAGCGTGTCCGGGGCAACTGTCACCGGATGCCGTGTCGCCACATCACTTGCGACATGATCCAGCAGACCGACAATGTTGCGGCGCAGATCGCCGTCCGTCACCACGCCCACCAACACCCCGTCGCCATCCACCACACCCGTCACACCAAAACCACCTGCGGTCATCGCAAGGATCACGTCCTGCATCGGTGTGGAAAGCGTCACCAATGGCACCTCGTCCGACCCGTGCATCACTTGCCGAACTTGCGTAAGTTGCGCGCCCAGCTTGCCGCCGGGATGATAATTCCGGAACTGGTCCGCCCCAAAGCGACGCGCCTCCATCAAGGCAACCGCCAGAGCATCGCCAAGGCCCAGCATCAGGGTAGTCGAGGTGGTTGGCGCCATCCCGATGGCGCAGGCTTCCGGCAAATTGGGAATGGTCAGTCGATAATCCGCCGCGCGCATCAAGGCACTGCCATTGTCGCGAGACATACCGATCAAAGGAATATCAAAGCGCGCACAATGCGCGATCAGATCGCGCAATTCCGGTGTTTCACCACTGTTCGACAGCAAAATGCAGATATCATCCGGTGTCACCATGCCCAGATCGCCATGGCTGGCCTCGGACGGATGCACAAACAAGGACGGCGTACCGGTTGAAGCAAGAGTCGCCGCGATTTTTCGTGCCACATGACCAGACTTGCCGATGCCTGACAGGACGACCCTGCCCTTTACCTGCAACAGTGCGTCAACCGCGCGTGCAAAATCGGGCGGCAGGTCTTGCGCAAGGGTCAAAAGCGCCTCGCCTTCGATACGCAACACCCGTTCGGCCGACCGGTCGTGCGCGCAGGGGGGCAATGTCAGGGGCGATGTATCAGCCATCAGATCGGCTTTCCTTGGATGGGGTTTGTTTGTCATGCACAGCCCCGGCTGTCCAGCAACCGAAGCAATCGTGACGGATTGCGCAAATCAGAAGCTGTTCGGGTTTCCCGGCAGAATGGTTCCTGTGCCCTCGTCACCGCCGGACCCAACCCAGACAACCTGCCGCCCGTTAAGGCGCACCTGCCAGCAACTTGCTGGATTGCCGTCATAGGCAAAGCACATGCGGTTGCCCTTGATCATCCATTGGCCAGTGTAATCCGGGCCGCGGATCATTCCATCCGGTTTGTAGAATTCCTCAAACCCGCCAGAGGCGGCCATCGAACCCCGCACGGTGTTTCCGACTACCGCCCCACGGATCGCTTCCCCCGACGCAAGCTCTTGGCCGAAAGCCGGCATCGGCAGGCATGCCAGAAGGCACAAGACAAAGCGGGCAGCGGTCATCCGAAAGCTCCTGTTTGAAGACAAAGATAGCGCAGACGGTGCCGATTTCAAAGGCCCTAACCGGTCAGATTTTCGGGACGGTAACACCCAGCTTTTCAGCAAGACCTGCCAGAACAGCCCGGTTGTCCGCATCCCATGTGGCCGTATGTGACAGAAACAGCACCGCCTGACTGGAATGGATCAGTGCGTCCGTCAGGATCTTGAGGTGGTTTGCCCGCAAGGTCTCCCCCGATGACGTGATATCGGCGATGGCTTCGGCGGTCAGGTTCTTGACCGTGCCTTCTGTCGCACCCTGACTGTCCACAAGTTGATAGTCCGCCACACCATTCAAGGTCAGGAACTCGCGCACCAGACGGTGATATTTTGTTGCGATCCGCAGGCGAAAGCCATGCACCTTGCGAAACGCGGCTGCTGCGGCATCCAGATCGTCCACTGTATCGACATCAACCCAACATACCGGAACGGCAAGGATAAGATCAGCATGGCCAAAACCCAAAGGGGCAAGTTCCAACGCCTGAGACGCCCAGTCAGCCAGCTTTTCACGCACCAGATCAGACCCGGTCACACCAAGATGGATCCGACCCGCCTCAAGCTCCCGCGGGATTTCCCCGGCCGACAACAGCACCAGTTCCACACCGTCGATCCCGTCAACCGCACCGGAATACTCGCGTTCGGCCCCGGCAAGGCGCAGCGTCACGCCGCGTTCCCCAAACCAGTCAAAGGTCTTTTCCATAAGCCGACCCTTGGACGGCACGCCGATCTTGATCATGACCTGCCTCCTTGCAGACGGGCCAGCAACCCGGCGCGGATCACGCCACCAACGGCGGGAATGGACGTCCCCTGCCCCAGAACGGCGGTCAGCGCGTCATAGCGCCCGCCGCTTGCGACTGGGGGCAGAGTCGGATCATCGGCGTGAAAGCTGAAGACAAAGCCATCGTAGTACTCAAGGCTCGTCCGGCCATGGCTGGCTTCGAACGGCAGAGTCACCACGTCAATTCCGTGGCTGGACAACGCGTCAAGGCGGGCCGCAAACCGGTCCACCGCCGGGATGATGGCAGGCAACATCGGACTGATGCCGCGCAGATGATCCAAAGCCGCACGCGATGGGGCCTGCAACGCAAGCAGATCATACAGCAGCGCCGCTTCGGGTGCAGCCAGCGGCGGCGTGTTGGCGTCTTCGATAACTGCCTCGGCGCGGGCGGTGATTTCATCGGCGCTACGCAGTCCGATGAAGGTGCCTGCCTGTGCCATCAGTTCGGTTGGGGAGCCTTGCGCCAACCGCTCCAACAGGGTCTTGCGGGCCGGCGGCAATGGCGCGCGACCCGAGAACCTGTCCAGCAACGCCCGAAACCGCTTTGGCCGCCAGATATGCCGCAGCAGTGCCTGTTTGCGGCGGTCAGTCGTGGCAAGACCCCGCACGGCGGCCATCAGAATTCCGATATCGCCGGTGACCGGACGCAGCCGCAGGCCACTGTCGCGCAGCACCTGTTCCAGCACGGCGAACACCTTGGCGTCCGAATCTTCGGGGTGATCACGCCGGAATATCTCGATCCCGGCCTGATGGTATTCCGACGGGCGGTCGCCCGCGTGGGTTTGTTTGCGGAACACCGGGCCGGAATAGGCATAGATCGCCGGTTCGGCCCCAGTTGCCATGTGCTGTTGCACCACCGGCACGGTGAAATCGGGGCGCAGCATCATCTCGCCCTGAACCGGATCAAGCGTCACATAAGCGCGGGCACGGATGTCTTCGCCATATAGGTCCAGCAGGGTTTCGGCGGGCAAAAGGATATCCGCTTCGACCCGTTGCGCGCCCTGCGCCACGAACCAATCGGCCAGACGCTCTGATGCGATACGCTCTTGCCCGGTTGCCCGCATCACTTTGCGTCCAGCATCCGGCGCACCTGCGCCACCAGATCGGTACGGGGAATTTCCACCTGTGCGGGGCGGTCTTTCCATTCCTCAAGCGTGGCATTCTGCGCGATTTTTGCGCCGAGGATCAGGTCTTTGAGGATGACGGTGCCGGTCGCTGCCTCGTTCCCGCCCTGGATCACCGCGATGGGGGAGTTGCGTTTATCGGCATATTTCAACTGGTTGCCGAAGTTCCTGGGGTTGCCGAGATAGGTTTCCGCCCGGATGCCCGCATTGCGCAATTCAGTGACCATGCCCATGTAATCGGCCATGCGGTCGCGGTCCATCACGGTGACGACCACGGGGCCAGAGGTGTCGGCGCTGACCCGCCCTTTGGCACGCAATGCGGCCAGCAACCGGTCCACCCCGATGGAGACGCCGGTGGCAGGCACGGATTGGCCAGTGAAGCGTTTGACAAGATCATCGTAGCGGCCGCCCCCGGCGACAGAGCCGAAGTTGCGCGGGCGGCCTTTTTCGTCGGTGATCTGGAAGGTGAGTTCAGCCTCATAGACCGGGCCGGTGTAGTAACCGAGGCCACGGACGACGCCTGGATCAATCATGATACGGTCGGGGGCGTAGCCTTGAGCATCAAGAAGAGCGGCGATCTGGTCGAGTTCGACGACGCCTTCTGCACCGGTTATAGAGCTCCCAACAATTTCGCCCAACAGTTCGATAGCAATCTTGTTTCTCAGCCGACCAAAATCTGAGGATTTTGCTATTTGTCGCATCTCAGGATCACTAAGCAGAGACGCACCTGTTGCCAACGTTTTCAGTTTCGGATCTTCGACTCCAGCGATCTCTCGGAGGTCCCAGAGGCGTTGATCAATCTGATCAGTCGCAGATACAAACTGCATAAGGATTTCTTGCTGATCCGCCGACAGCCCCGCGCCTTTGGTGAAGTCACCGCTCTCATCCCAGCGGCCCTCGCCCAGCAGGGCACGCACGCCCTCGGC
>JBKBOF010000135.1:0-3012 GCA_046294955.1 Paracoccaceae bacterium | reverse complement strand
GGTCGATCTTGTCGATGGCACGCAGGACGATGCCGCGCTCCGCCTCTTTGTCGTCACCCGACAGGCCCGCCACCTCCATCACGCCATTGAGCACCTTGCGGTTGTTCACTTTGACCACATAATCGCCGCGATCAATGCCCGCAGCCTCCAGCGCATCCGCCAGCATGGCACAAATCTCGGCGTCGGCGGCGACCGAGGCCGACCCCACCGTATCGGCATCGCATTGATAGAACTGGCGGAAACGGCCCGGACCCGGCTTTTCATTGCGCCAGACCGGGCCCATGGCATAGCGGCGATAGGGCGAGGGCAGGTCATTTCGGTATTGCGCGGCCACGCGCGCAAGGGGCGCTGTCAGGTCATAACGCAGGGCCAGCCAGTCGGCATCTTCATCCTGCCAGGCAAAGACGCCCTCATTCGGGCGGTCCACATCTGGCAGGAATTTTCCAAGCGACTCAACGGTTTCAACCGCACTGGTTTCCAGCGGATCAAAGCCATAGCGGTGATAGACCTCGGCGATCTTGTCGAGCATCGCTTTGCGGGTCGTGACCTCGGCCCCGAAGTAATCGCGGAACCCTTTGGGGGTTTCGGCGCGGGGGCGGCGGATTTTCGCGTCGGACATGGCGGTTGGCCCTTCGATCTTTGCCGGGCATCCTGTAACGGATGGGGGGGATGGCGGCAAGCGGCACGGGGCGCGGATAATGGATCGGGTTGACGGGATCGAAGAGCGGGTGGCGCATCTGCAGCGGGCAGTGGATGACCTGTCGGACGTGGTCGCGGCACAGCGTCATGACATCGACCGTCTGAATCGGTTGGTCGGGCTTCTGGTGGACCGTGAAGCCGAGCGCGAAGCGATGGCGGGCGAAACACCGGCCGCGAATGTCCGACCGCCGCACTGGTAAGGCGCGGTCAGTCTTCGGACGTGGCGCGCAACAGATAGATGTCCATGATCCAGCCATGGTCAGCCCGCGCCGCTGCACGGGTTGCAAGGATGCGGTCCGATACCTTGGCCAACGGACCGGCGATCAGGATCTGTTCGGCCATTCCCACATAGGCGCCCCACCAGATCGACAGATCCTGCGCATCCAGCGTTGTGAAGGCCCCGCCGCTGTCAAGCATCACAACCACGGTTTGCGCCCCCTTGGGCCAGCCGCCGTCGCGCAGTTTCCGCCCGGTGGTGATAACAACCGACGCGCCAAGATCATTCAGCGGAATGGCATGTGCGGCACACAGCGCCTGAATCGCGGTGATGCCGGGAATGACGTTCAACGTCAGCGGCAGCCGCAAGGCAACGCGCGATGCGATGCGCAGGGTGCTGTCATAAAGCGACGGGTCACCCCACACCAGCAGCGCCACACGCGCCCCGCCGCCAGTGGCAAGGTGCGCGCGGATCCGTGATTCCCAAACGGCAGCGATGGCATCGTGCCAATCGTGGACGCGGGTCAGATAGTCAGGTGTAGCCGGGTCCCGCACCGGCAGATCGAAGGTTTCGATCCGGGTGGCAGGGTTGGTGACGCAAGCCTTGCAGATCGCAAGACGCAAGCCTGCCAGATCGGCCTTGTCCTCGCCCTTCAACGGCACAAGGATCAGATCGGCGGCGTTCATCGACTTGGATGCCTCGGCGGTGACGTGATCCGGATTGCCGGTGCCGATACCAATCAGGAAAAGCTGGATCATCTGTGCCCCACGACATAAAAAGGGCGCAGCCTTTTCGGACTGCGCCCCAAGAAAGTCAGTGCCGCAATCAGGCCGCGTTGTACAGACGGCGCGTGACCAGCCCCGCTGGCGTTTTGTCGCGCAAGGACTTGGCCACGGCCAGAACGGCAAGGTCTGCCAGGGGTTCCAGCAGGATCACCGCCAGATAAGCCACGGCGAAGGTGCCGACTGGCGCAAGGGCCGCACTGCCCATGCCGTAGATCGCCCAGAACGCAACCCAAGCCACCACTCCACCCTGAAAGCAGGCAGACAGGGCCAGAACCTGCGAATATTTCAGATCGACATAGGCCGTGCCGGGCGCAATCAATTTACGCGACAGTGCCGTCAGCGCAAACAGCGGCACCAGTAGTGTGGTCAGGTTCATCGCGTATTGCGGCAAGTCGGTCGGCGAAAAGAACAGCCCCTGAACCAGAAGGCCAAGCGCCAGACCGATGGCGGCAGGTCCGGCCCCAAGGATCAGGAACAGCGTCGATCCAAGGATGAAGTGAACCTCGGACACGCCAACGGAAAAATGCGGCATCACTTCGAAGAACACGAAGGTCAACACCGACGCGGTCAGACTGCGCGCGACCAGCGACGCAACACCTCGTTCGTGCAAAGCTTCGCGGGCGAAATAGGCCCCCGTGGCACCCGCGCCAGCGGCAGTGGCATAGCTCAGGGTAATTTTGGTGGCATCAACGATGCCCGGTTCGATATGCATGTCTGTCTCCTTGCCGTCACACCCGACGGCGGGATGGGTTACGTTTTGCAAGGCCGGTCTCCTGGCTTGCGGGTCTGTGCGACCATCCACCTTCCCGGCCCAAACGGGGCCAGTGGCATATTGGATGGCCGCTCTCCGCTGACAGTCGCGGGGGCGGCTGGGGTGGGGGCGCCTCGATTTGGTCCGCCCTTCCCCATTCCCGTTTCAGCCCCTCGCCAATGCGGGTTGAGGCACCTTGATCACATACTTGTGCGCCCAGTCGCCGCGCCGGTCAAGCACCGTTGCGACAATCAAGAGGTGGCTTGCGCCATCTTTCTCAGGGCGCGGCAAGCGGTCCATACAGGATCAGAGCTGGCTGGTCGCTGCGGTTCTGTGTCAGATGATCGGCCAAAGCCGCGATGGTCATACGGTGCAACGCCTGCGTGGGGTGACCCACAGCTTCGGCCAGCAGGGCCGGGGTTTCGGGCGACAGGCCCTGTGCGATCAGCGCGCTTGCCATCGCCGGAAACGTTCGCTTGCCCATGAACAGGACCGTTGTGCAGCCCGGATCCGCCAACGCTGCCCAATTCAGGTCCTCGGGAAGGTCGCCGGTCACATCA